>JAQTWB010000001.1 GCA_028689495.1 bacterium
TACAAATGCTTGTTGGCGGGTTAGTTGGTTCGAGTGGAGCTTCTCTGGCTTGTCCCGATTTTCCATTCTGTCAGCCGGAAAGATGGTATGGAATTGGTGGAGCGCAATTTTTGCAAATGTTGCATCGGTTGATGGCTGTTTTGTTGCTCCCCCTGCTTCTGCTGAATATCAAGGCAGGGGCCGTGGCTTATTCCGGTCACCGTGTTTTGCTATTTTTCTTTGTTTTTTTACCAATTTGCCTTTATCTTTTGCAGGTGTTGCTGGGGTGGTTGAATTTGTTGCTTGGAATTCCTGTTTTCATTACAGTCTCGCACTTGTTCACAGCGCAACTGCTGTTACAGACTCAGGTGCAAAATTTGCGTTTGCAAGCCAGAAGCTAGTTTGGAATACACTGCGTAATATCCGGGCTAGGCTGGTTTTTGGTAGAAACTTCCGCACGAAATGAGATTATAAGATGGGAAAACAGGTGAGCGATAATGCTCTAATTTTGGTTGCTCCAACGCGGGTTGCCGCGGGCAATTTTATTGCAACGCTAAAGGATATTGTCAGCCTGGGTAAACCCGGAATTCTGGGGCTATTACTGATTAGCACAGGCTGTCCACTGATTTTGGCATCAGCAGGAGCCGTTGATTTACAAATCGCTCTTTGTGCTTTGCTGGGAGGTGCATTGGTCACAACCTCGGCCAGTGCGCTTAACTGTTTGATAGACGCCGACATTGACGCGATTATGAACCGCACGAAGAATCGGCCACTTCCAGCGGGCAGGTTGGGTGTACGAACCGCTATCATCTATGCGTTGATAACAGGGGTGCTCGGGATGTGTGTTCTGTTTTGGGGGACGAACAGTATTGCCGCCTTGACTGCCTTGTTCGGACATCTGTTTTACGTTGTCGTTTATTCTTGCTGGCTGAAACGGACTACCGCACAGAATATTGTTATTGGTGGAGCAGCTGGGGCTGTGCCGCCGATGGTGGGTATTGCCGCTGCAACCGGGCAAATTGATTTAACGGCGGTAATGCTTTTTTTGGTGGTGTTTCTCTGGACCCCACCACATTTCTGGGCGTTGGCACTGAACAAGAATGAAGATTATAAACGGGCTGGTATTCCGATGCTTCCCGTGACCGCTGGACGTCGCAGCACTCATTTGCAGATGCTCATTTATGCCATATTATTGTGGGTTGTCACGAATGCGCTTGTGGTTGTTTCCGCACCGCTAGGAGCTTTTTCCGCGGTGTTTTTTAACCTGCTTGGCGCTGTTTTTGTGTATCGCATTGTTAGGGTCATGAGAGCGGATAGCGACGAAGTTCATGAGCGTCTGTGTTGGAAGACGTTTGGCTTTTCCTTAATCTATCTGGCGGTATTTTTTCTTGTCATTGTCATAGATTCTGCGGCGATATGATGTTCTGCCTGCGGATTTCAGTGGTTGGGCAAAGTTCATACAGCCGGGTTAGTGGAAGTTTGTGCCTATTCCAGGTCTAGGCCAAGATCGGTCAGGTTTTGTGAGGTGTCTGTGGCTCTAGCGCTTTTGATTCCAATTTTCCGTGCTTCATTTGAGGCCCGCTGTATTTCAGCACCAATTTTATTTAAATGACCTTTCATGTTGATGTGCCACCCGTGCAGCTCTCTAAGCTGTCGTGGCACAGTTTCTATTGACCCGGAGTAGCTGGCCAGCTGCAGTAGAGCCCTTGAAAAAGTGAGGGCTTCCTCGTGTTTCTTTTCCCGCAATTTACTTTCCATTTGCTGACGTGCGGTTTTCATTGCGGTTAGTGTTGCTTGAGCCGATCTTAGGGATTGCTGGGCTTCGATGCTGATTGAGTTCATATAATCTAGTGCGTGTTGCGATAGCACCTTCATTTGTGATTCGTAGTGACCAAATGCTTTGTTGATTTTTGCCTGGTTGGACCTCAATTCACGGCGAATGGCGGCGGTGGGAATAAGGATAAAAAAAGCATCCAGGAGCAAAAATAGCACCCCCAATATGAAGAAGTAGATGGAATTTTCGTTCATGTTTTCTCCAGTATTCGAACAGGCGTTTCAGCATGATCCTGTTCTGCGCAAACTAACGGTTCTGACATGCTAAATTGTTATCGGAAGAGCGAAAAGTAAACTTGAGCCTGAAAGTGGGGGCATTGTCCTTAGCCCGGAAATTGCACGTAAGTTCACGACTGAAGTAAGTTTGAGTCGCTAATTTACGAGTGTAGACTCCGTTTCTCGTCAGATTTCGCCTTTATAGTCGGCACTCCTGGGTAATCTTGTTGGGTCAGGACGACGAAGGAGGTAAAAAACAGCTCTTTTTCGCCGGGTCGACGAGAAATAATGCGTTTTGAAGCGTACATGTATGTTTTTTCTTGTTGCTTGAATGATCGATTCTGATCATACTCAACTCGCACGAAGCAGCGAATAGTTGTAGCGCTTTTTGCATCAAGCCTGTCGACGCACAGATATGGAGACAGAGCTTGTGATATAGACAGTACCAGCATCTCACTTCACTGACTTCGCCTGAGGCGAAAATCAGCTTCGGTGAAGATTTCAGGTTTGCCTTTCCAAAGGAGAAAGTAATGGCAGCAAAGAAACCAGTAAAGAAGACAGTTGCAGCTAAGAAGCCGGCTCCGGCCAAGAAAGCTGCTCCAGCAAAGAAAGCAGCCCCAGCAGCAGCTAAGAAGGCTGCTCCAAAGGCTGCTCCAAAGAAGAAGAACACAGCGATATTCGCTGAGCCACTAAGCAAGACACAGCTTCTCGCTGAACTCGCCGACAACACCGGTGTAGCTAAAAAAGAAGTTTCTCTTATTATTGAAGAGCTCGGCGATGTAATTGAGCGTCACCTGAAGAAGAAGGCCGCCGGCTCATTCATCCTTCCAGGTATTCTCAAGATCTATACCAAGAAGAAGCCAGCTCAGAAGGCCAAAAAGGGCGTTCCAAATCCATTCAAGCCAGGTGAGTTGATGGATGTTCCAGCAAAGCCAGCTTCTACTCAAGTTAAGGTTCGTCCTTTGAAGAAGCTTAAGGATATGGCAGCTTCTGCGTAAGCGGTAGTTGATATCTGCTTTAAGGGGTCCAGGGGTAAAACCTTGGACCCTTTTTTTGTTTTATCAAGGTTACCGGAGTTTATGTGGGAGCGCCTCGAGAGCTGCCCGTCGGCTCCCGATACCGGTTAAATTCTACAGAATCGGCCATTGCACTGGCAAATTCGCGGGTGAAACTTGTTTCAACTGTGAACTTACGTGCAATTTCCAGGCTAACCCTTGGCGAGCAACAGTGTCGCAGAGATCAAAAGGATGAGTTGCACACCGTTTTCGTAGACTCTGGGGCTAACTGAGCTGTGAAGTTTTTGGCCACTGACCATCGCCAAGCCAATTAATGGCAAACATAAAAGTGATAATTGAATCAAGGATGCGTCGAACAGTCCACGGGCTCCGGCGGTCACCAGGCGGGTAAGGTTGGTGATAAAAAGCAGTGCGATAATATTTGCGCGAAAAATAACTTTGTCTTTGGTGATTTCTGAGAGCAGCATGACAATGACTGGCCCCGCAGTACCGGTTAGGCCTCCAATCGTGCCTGTAATTATTCCGGCAAAATAAAGCCCTCGACGTGATGAAGATACTCCAAGTTTGATATCGGGGAAGAATCGCGATTTCGCGATAAAGAGGTAGATAAACAAGGCAAGGAAGTAGTTGAGGAACTGGTTGTTCGCCTTTTCAAGTATAAGGGTGCCAAGAGCAATACCTGCAAATAGTGCTGGTGAGATGCGTTTTATCATCCCCCAGTCGGTATGGTGACGCGTTTTACTGATCAGCATACCGGTGGCAACCTGGAGTGTCAGCGCCAGTAAAACTGCTTTTTTGACCCCGAGCATCAGACTGAGAAGCGGGATAGAGACCAGTCCGCCGCCAAAGCCAAACACCGTATTGCACAGTGAAGCAATGAAAACGACTCCAAGACTGAGAATTGTTTCACTCATGACCAGACTGCTGGCTGGGGGACAGGATTTGCCAGCGTTCGGAGTTTTCAGCTTTAGGTATAAGTCCAAGATCGGCTGCAGCTGTGGCGAAGTAATCAAGTGCCTCAAAAGCTGGGCGATCCATTGCGTAGCGAATGTTATGCAGGTAGTCGATGGTTTCTTCCACGGAAAAGCTATGATGGCCAACCCAAGAGGAACCTAATGTCTCAAGTTGGTGAGTTCCGTCGGTGAAGATTTTAAACAGGGCGGGGAGAGATGCGCTATGTTGTTCTATGCTACTTCTGGTAATTGCCCAAATAGCAAAAGGAAACGGCAGTGAGGTCAGGGCAAACCACATTTCACCAAGATCGTGTACGTATGGAAATAGTTTGCGCGCATAAAGAGCGTAGTCACCGATAATCAATGCGGCACTGTGATCTGTGATTTTGCCGATAAAATTTTTCGGTTTGTCGGTAACAAAACAATCTTCGCCAAATTTACCAGGATAAAGTTTTTCCAGCAGGAGACGAAGAAGCACAACGGAAGTTCTTGACGCCTCATCAATGTAGATTTTATCGATCATTTTCAAAGGGCAGCGTGAAAGCAGAACGACACTTTTGACCTCGCCGTGGGCGATGATGCCAAAAGGTAAGGCGTGTAGTTCTGGCGAGCGAAGAAACTCAGCCGTAGGCACTAACGCCACATCAACTTCTCTTCCGAGAAGTTTCGCTGCTGCTGCAGATGGAGCACATTCGCTATAATCGTATGCCTCATTTGATGATGCCAGACTGAAGGCTACGCTATTCAGGTAGTTGGAGTTGGCGATTCTCAGTTTTTTCATTGCTATTATCGTAAGCCTAAAGGCAGGCGTTATGCTCAGTACACTCGACGTTGTTGACTAATTCGTAGGTTGTTGTTCTTTCGACCGGGGTTCTGCCAACAGAACGGATTATATGTTCAAGTTCGGTAATTGTCAGGGCGTCGGGCGTACGAGCACCAGACATGTGATAGATTTTCTCCTCTGTCACGGTACCGTCCATATCGTTGGCGCCGAATATCTGGGCGATCTGTGCGGTTTTAATGCCAAGCATTACCCAGTAAGCCTTGATATGTGGGATGTTATCCAGCAGCAGGCGACTAATGGCAATTACACGTAGGTCGTCGGCGCCAGTTGGGGCACCGATGGCACCGAGGCGGTTGCCATCGGGATGATAGGCCAGTGGAATAAAAGCCTGGAAGCCACCCGTTTCGTCTTGAAGGGATCGCAGTCGGAGCAGGTGGTCGACGCGTTCTTCCAAGGTTTCAATTGTGCCGTAAAGCATCGTGCAGTTTGTTTTCAAGCCGAGTTGATGAGCTGTGCGGTGCACTGAAAGCCACTCATCCGCTGTAGCTTTGTCGTGACAGAGCTTCTTTCGTGCTCGAGGTGCGAATATTTCCGCCCCTCCTCCTGGCATTGATTGAAGTCCGGCAGTGACCAGTTTTTCCAGCACTTCCTTGTAGCTCATGTCGTATTTGCGGGCGAAATAATGAATTTCGACTGCAGTAAATGTCTTGCGGTGTAGCTGAGGGAAGTTTTCGCGTAGCGCTTGTAGAAGATCCAGGTAATATTCGAATGGTAGATCGGGGTTAAGTCCGTTGACGATGTGAATTTCTGTCATGCCCGGTTTGAGTCTTTCTCTCACCCAGTCGAGACATTGGGGAATAGTCATTGTGTATGCTTGCGGCATATCTGAAGTAACACGAGCGAATGAACAAAAGATACAATCCGCTTCGCAGACATTGGTCGAGTTCAAGTGAAGGTTGCGGTTGAAGTAGGTGACATCGCTATGGAGTCGTTCTCGTACTTCGTTTGCCAGGGCCCCTATTTCAAGAAGAGCCGGGTGATTAAACAAGTTTAGCCCATCATCCAGGTCGAGTCGTTCTCCGGATAAGACTTTATTGCGTATCTTTGCAAACGGACTGCTTGTTTTCACTGCGGCCATTGAAAAAGAATCTCCAATTGAGAGGGGTAGCGAATTATTGAATGTATCGCAGTCCCTATTGCTGCTTCCATCTCGAAGCCAGATTTGTCTGAAGGCCCATCTGGTCGAGTATTTTCATGACTTGCATGTCAATTAATTCGGCCAAACTGCCGGGACGATGGTAAAACCCGGGCATTGCAGGAGCAATGACTGCTCCAAGGCGGGCCAGCCTTAGCATATTTTCCAGGTGAATGGGAGAGAGAGGGGTCTCTCTGGGGACCAGTATCAGATGACGTCCTTCTTTTATCGTTACATCAGCCGCTCTCTGTATCAGGTTGGCACTAATGCCGTGTGCTATGGCGGCCAGTGTGTTCATTGAGCAGGGGCAAATTACCATGCCTTCGACCTGGACAGACCCTGAAGCGATAGTTGCACCGATGTCTTCGCAACTGTGCCAGGTAAATCGGCTGTCAATTGTGATTGTCGTTTGCAATTCGGGGATAAGGGCAGCAAGAGTTCTGCTGCCGGAGGATATTTTAAGACCTTCTTCCTCGCGTATAACCCGCAGAGCTGCGTCGGAAGTGATGATATCGAGGCCGATATCATTAAAGTTTTCAAGTATCACCTGAATAAGTCTGCGTCCGTAAGAGGAACCCGAGGCACCGGTGATAGCGACAATCCAGCGTTTCATTTTGGTGCTGCCTTATTTTCTGTGTTGCCTATGTAATAGTAGGCTATGCCACCAAAAAGCGGTCGATAAAATGCTGAGCTGAATCCGGCATCGCGCATCAATTGAACAAATTCGGTGCGGCAGGGGTAATTTTTTGATGTTTCGGGGAGGTATTCATAGGCTGCCTTGTTGCCGGTGATAAGGCCGCCTATACGAGGCATGATCCACTTGGAATAACAATCAAACAGTTGTTTGAAAACGGGAATGTAGGGTTGTCCAAATTCAAGTATCAGGGCCTGTCCACCGGGTTTCAGGACTCGTTTCATCTCCTTCAGACATTCTGGAGTGCTGTCGACATTACGGATTCCAAAGGCAACTGAAGCAATATCAAAGCTGGCATCGGAGAATGGAATATTTGTGGCATCGGCAGTTTGAAAATCAATGCGACCAAAACCGCCTTTGCGCTTTTTTTCACGGGCGATATCCAGCATTTCCTCAACAAAATCTGTGGCGACGATTCGTTGAAGGTCTGGGTATTGACGGGAGAATTCAAAAGCCAGGTCTCCAGTTCCGGTGCAGAGATCGAGAATCTCTGCATTCTTTAAGGGTTTCAGGCAGGAGATAGCCTTTTTACGCCAGAGATTGTGGATGCCGAAGCTTAATACGGCGTTGGCCCTGTCGTAGCGGTGGGCAATCCCCGAAAACATTTTTTGAACTTGCTCACTCATTTATTCGGGTCCTTGTCGTGTTTATTGATGCTAAAAAACAGTCCGGAAATTAGCACTTTGCGGCTGGTGCTTCAACTATAGATGGCAGTTCTCGCAGTGCTCGAAGCATCACTTGCACTGGATGCAGTGCCGCTTTATTGCTGCCGTGGATGATCTGCTGGCGACAGCTGGTGCCACTGGCGACAATCAAGTCATCCGGGTCGGCTTTTCGCACAGCAGGCAGCAGCACCATTTCGCCAATTTTCATGCTGAGATCGTAATGTTCCCTTTCGTAACCGAAACTTCCGGCCATGCCGCAGCAACCTGACGGAATCAGATTTACAGAATAGTTTCGTGGGAGGTTAAGCAGTGTCAGTGAATGTTGCGGGTCACAGAGTGCTTTCTGATGGCAATGTAGATGTAGATGGATTTTTCGTTTCTCCTCGGTGAATTGATTTGCGGTAATTATTCCCTCAGTAATTTCCCGACTGAGAAATTCTTCGATTGTATAAGATGTTTTGGCGAGCTGATTTGCTAGTGATGCGGTTTCGTTCATCGGTGAACCATTCCAGGGAAACATCAGGTATTCGTCCCGGAATGACAGGACGGCAGACGGTTCAATGCCAACAATAGGGGTATTGGTCCTAATGAAGTCAGCAAGAGCTGTAACGGTTTTGACTGCTGTGTTGTGCGCGTGTTTTAGCATGCCTTTAGATATAAGTGCTCGACCAGATGGGCTGTAGACTGTTTTGACACTATAGTTAAGTCGGGTCAGCAGCTGATAGCTGTCCAAGGCAAGTATGCTGTCACTAAACTGGGTGAATTCATCAATGTAAAGGCAGACTGTTTTTTTATTATTTGTCGTGGGCCTCTCCCGGCGTTCTGACGCTCGAATCATGGAAGTTCCCGATTTATGGGAGATTGCCGGCAATTGTCGTTTTGTGCTTATTCCGAGCGCTTGTTTTGCTAATTTTGATTCCAGTAATATGGAACCCAGCTTTTCGGAATATGGTGGGGCAAAAGTTTGGAAAATTGAGGCAAGAGTATGAAAATTTCCGAAAATGCGGGAGCGGAATTTTACGCCTTGCCGAAGTTGCTGTTGGTAGAGTGATTCGGCTTTAAATGCGGCCATATCAATGTTGCTGGGGCATTCCCGTTTGCAGCCTTTGCAGCTCAGGCAGAGATCGAGAATATCGATAAGCTCCTGGCTGGAGAATGCCTGTCCTTCGGTTAAAACGATACGCAGGGTATTGGCACGAGCTCTGGTGCTATCGAGTTCGTTTCTGGTCGCCTGATAGCTAGGGCACATGGTGCCACCACTCCAGCTCATTTTACGGCAATCTCCAGAGCCGTTGCATTTTTCTACAGCAGCGAGCAGCCCGTTCTCGCCGAAGTTGAGAAATGTTTTTGGAGTTGCTTGCGAATCTGAATAAAAGCGCAGGTCAGTGTCAATTGGTAGAGGATCGACTATTTTCCCGGGATTGAAGATATTGTCGGGATCGAAAATCGTCTTAATTTCTCTCAGCAGCTGATAATTTTTTTCACCGAGCACCAGTGGAATATAACCTGCTCGTACTCTACCATCACCGTGCTCGCCGCTGAGTGAGCCGCCAAACATTTTTATGAGCTCAGCGGTTTTCCGGCCAATTTCTTTCAGCTGTTTGCGGCCTTCATTGGTTTTCAGGTTCAGTACAGGTCGGAGATGAAGCTCTCCGGCTCCGGCGTGACCGTAATAGACAGCTGTTTGATTGTAATCCTTCATTAACTTGGCAAACTCGCTGGTGTAAGCTGGTAAGGCAGCAAGCGGCACCGCTCCGTCTTCGACAAAAGCAACAGCTTTTGCTTCGCCAGGGACATTGCTAAGTAGACCCAGACCGGCTTGTCGCAGAGACCATACCTTGTTGTCATCAGGCGGAACGACGACTGGAGCCGCATAGGCGTGTCCATCCCGTGCCATCAATTCTCTAAAAGAGTTTACCGCTCGGGATAGTTTTTCCTCGCTATCTTCACGAAGTTCGACACAGAGGATCGCTGCGGGATCGCCTTCAACAAAAAAGCGATTGGCGACCTGACCGAGGTTTGTTTTTGTTGCCGTGAGAATTATGCGATCTATCAGTTCACACTGATAGGGAGCACAGGACATGGCCAACGGAGTATCCTCCATGCATACCTTCAGTTCATTGTAGTGCAGGCAGATGATAGCGGCGTTGGTTGGAGGTAGTGGCGACAATGATAATTTTATCGCGGTTGTGATTGCCAGTGTGCCTTCCGAGCCAGCCAGGAGATGGGCGATATTCAGCGGTCTGCCGTTCGGGTTAAAAGGGTGTTGTTCAATCAGCAGGTCAACGGCATAACCTGTATTGCGCCGATGAATCTCCGGCAAAGGGAATCCCCGGCGTATTTCTTCCTGAACTTCCGGGATAGACAGACAAGATATCAGCTGCCGCAGGATCTGACCCTGTCTCGTCTGGCTGTTGCTAATAGCCTGCGTTTCATCAGCTGAATATTCTTTCCATAGAGCTTCTGAGCCGTCAGTGAGAATTGTTTCTACCTCAAGGACGTGGTCACGTGTACTTCCATACTTGATAGAGCTGCTGCCACAGGAATTGTTGCCGAGCATGCCGCCCAACATGCAGCGGTTTGCTGTTGAGGTGTTTGGGCCGAAGTGCAGCTTGTAGGGTTTAAGGGCCAGATTCAGCTCGTCGCGGATTACACCCGGTTCTACAATCGCCCACATCTCGCTTGGGTTAATTTCGATAATCCGATTAAGGTGCCTGCCCAGATCGAGGATAACCCCGTTACCGACACATTGCCCAGCCAGGCTAGTGCCCGCGGCGCGCGGGATCAGTGGTATTTTCAGCTCTGCGGCTTTTTTTACCAGAAGCTTCAGACCGTATTTGTTGCGGGGAAAAATAACCGCCTCGGGTTGAACCTCGTAAATAGAGGCATCTGTGGCATAGGCAAAGCGGTGGAGAGAATCGGTGTGGACTTCCGCGATACCCGCCGATTCGCAAAATCCGAGAAATGCTATGATGTTATTCTGCTTGGACATTTTTATACCGTTTCAAAAAATTCCCCTTTTCGCTGAAAAAACCAAAGATTTTTCACTTTTTCCATAATTGAAACGGTATTGGTAGTCTTGCCTAAAATTTGAGAAATTTCAGGCTATTGCAAACTTTGCTCGCCAAACTCCTGCGGAGACTGATTATGCCGTGTCAGTATTTCTTACTGTCCTACCGTTCAACCGAGTTTTTTGACGCGGTATAATATGTGTCCAGATGGCGCAGGTTGTGCATAACTTGAGTCAGGTTTATCGCCCGACTTTTGCAATTGAGTGATTGCCCGATAGATATCACTCCTTTATCTTTAGGGCGATTGTTGCTTGTGGTTGATAAATATACCTTTCTCACTATTAATTCCCCGACCTTGGTCGGCAATGTCGTGAGAGGTAGGGGTATATTGGCGCAGACTTAATCCTGATGTCTTGCAGATATTTGCTTGAACTCAGAGTACATTAAACGGGGTTGTAGTGTATCGGACAGTTAAGGAGGCGTTTGTGGCAAAAAAGCAGTTAGGAAAGCAGGCAGCACAGGCTGCAGAAAACGATAGTCTGAAAAGCAGACTGGGGCGGATGACAGATTTCAGGCTACTTCTGCCATTATCAGTGCAGGGGTTTTTGGCTTCTCAGCGTTCCGGGTTTCAGCTTTTCATTTTGATGGCGACGCCCTTGTTGCTTCCGCTTGTGCTGTACGGGGGGTTGCGAGAGGTGGAGTCATTTTTCTTCCTCTCCCTTTTTATGATTTCTGCATTTGTGTTTTCCGGCACCCTACCGGGATCAAGGCTTTTTCCGGAGCTTTCGTTAAGCATTCTGCCGTCTTCGAGCAAAGGGGTCAGAGTTCATTTTGTCGCGTCTCTGGTGTTGATGCTGATAACCGGCCTTCATTACCTGAAGGTTGCTGGCTCGATTGCCGAAGCATCGGAACATCTTGGTGAGTTGCTTTTTGTGTTTTTTGCTATTTTGCCGGCGCTTTCTACCGCAAATTCAGTTTTCGGCCTTTGGCTGACCATGATGGGGTCTTTTCTTTTTATATCCGTTGCTCCGGTTATTTTCGTAGCTACCCAGACAGGAAGCTACTTTCCGGGTCTTTTCTTTTTTGGATATTTTATTGCATGTTTTTATGTCGCACTGCTTTTGATTGAACATGACAATTTGCTGAAAGAACAGGGCTTTCGGCGATTTGAGAATGCACATTCCGGTAAAAGAGGAGACTATCTGAGGCCCAAAGGTTCGAGTATCTTGCTGGCAGTTTTTATTTTGTTCATGCCAGCTTTGGTGATTGCTTTGACATCCCTTGGTAAGTTGCCGTGGTGGATGATGCTGACAGTGATTCCGATACCACCTGCTGCAGCGATTTGTAATGCCTATACCTCCAGCAGTCAGACAAATGAGACTTTGACAGTCGCCATTGCCGAACTTCTGCTGATTGCCTTTGCGTTACTGATGTCTGGCGCTCTAATCCTTCATTGATTATCGTCACTGATTATACTCTCGCACTTTAGTTTTTCCGATCCGTATACTGCCATACGGACCAGTATATTGGAGCTGCGCGAGCAGCGATCAGCCGGTTGCTATTCTGAATCAAGTTTGAGGCTGAACTCTTCAGAACCGCTCGCTTTGCCTTGGAAGGCCCCGGATTTGCTGTCTGTAAATCCTTCTTCTTCAGACAGTTTGACCTTGAGTCGAAGGTTATTGGCGCTGTCAGCGTTTCTTAAAGCTTCGTCGAGGGAGATTTTCCCCTCACGGTACAGGTCGTAGAGATGCATATCAAAGGTTTGCATGCCGACGGTTGCACCTTTTTCCATTGCTTCCTTAAGCTCGTGTATTTCACCCTTGTGGATCAAGTCTTTCACTCTGGGGCTGGAGAGAAGGATTTCCACAGCGGCAACCCGGGAGCCATCGACCGTGCGGATCAATCTCTGGCTGAGAATCCCGCGAAGGTTCAGTGAAAGCTGAAGGTATATTTGCTTGTGGCGATCGTGGGGGAAGAAATTCATAATGCGTTCCATCGCCTGGTTTGCATTGTTTGAATGCAGGGTCGCGAGGCAAAGGTGACCAGTTTCGGCGAATGTAATTGCGGCCTCCATGGTGACAGAGTCGCGAATTTCACCAATCAGAATCACGTCCGGTGCCTGGCGCAGGGCATTTTTCAAGGCATGATGGTAGTCCATGGTGTCGACGCCAATTTCACGTTGTGAAATGAGAGACTTCTTGTGCTCGTGGACAAATTCAATAGGATCTTCGATTGTAATTATGTGACCGGCCTGGTTGGTGTTGCGGTAGTCGATCATCGCGGCAAGTGATGTCGATTTGCCTGACCCTGTAGCCCCAACTACCAGGACCAGTCCACGCTTGGTCATCGAGACATCTTTCAAAACACTTGGTAACTGTAAATCATCGAGTGAGGGGATCTGACTTTTGATGCGTCTGATCACCATGCCGACCGAACCTCGCTGTTGAAAGATGTTAACCCGGTAACGCCCGAGAGCACTGTAATACAGGGCCAGATTCTGCTCGTTGAATTCGTCAAAGTCGCGTTGTTGTTTCTCGTTCATGATGCTCATCGCCAGAGCCGAGGTCTCCTCTGGTGAAAGTGAGCGATTGCCGGCTGGTCTGACTACACCATTGACGCGATAGCAAGGAGGGCTGTCGACTGTGATATAGAGGTCGGATGCATCATGTTCATTCATTATAGTCAGTAGTTTTTTAAAATCCAGCATGGTTTCTGTCCTCAGGTTTTAGTTGTTCGGGCCTATGTTGTCAGTTTTTTGTCGCACTTGTTGCTCCAACCGATTTAAACATGTTTGGGTCACCACTTTTTTCAATTGCGTGTTCTTCCGTGATTAGGCCTTGTTGAACGAGGTTGATCAGGCTTTGCTGCATCGTTGCCATTCCAACATTTTGACTGGTCTGTATTACTCCAGGGATCTGGTGGATCTTGTTTTCGCGAATGAGGTTTTTCACCGCGGTTGTTCCGATCAGAATTTCCAATGCGGCGACACGACCGCCTCCGATTTTTTTACAAAGGGTCTGTGTGATGATTGCCTGGACTGATTCGGCAAGCATTGCCCGTACCTGTCCTTGTTGATTTGCCGGGAAAACGTCAATTATACGGTCGACGGTTTTTGGTGCACTTGAGGTATGTAGTGTGCCAAATACCAGGTGACCTGTTTCTGCTGCAGTTAGTGCCAGCTGGATAGTCTCCAGGTCACGCATTTCGCCGACAAGAATAATATCTGGGTCTTCACGAAGGGCAGCTCGTAGAGCGGAGTTGAAGGAATCCGTATGTGGTCCTACTTCACGTTGGTTGACCAGGCATTTTTTTGTTGGGTGGACAAATTCAATTGGATCCTCGATTGTCAGTATATGTCCTTCGCGCTCTTCGTTAACGAGGTTTATCATTCCCGCAAGTGTCGTTGATTTTCCTGAGCCGGTAGGTCCGGTCACCAGTACGAGGCCTTTTTCCCGACGGGTTATCTGCGCGAGGATTGATGGCATTCCAAGTTGTTCGAGGCTGAGGATCTTTGTCGGAATGATTCGAAATACTCCACCCACTCCACGACGTTGGCGAAAGACGTTGACACGAAAGCGGGCGTGTTCACCCAGCTCGATAGAGAAGTCGACATCATTTTTCTGTTCGAAAATTTTTCGCTGGTTATCGCCCATAATATCGTAGAGCATTTCCGCTGTTTGTTCTGCTGTCAGAACCGGGACTTTGATTTTTCGAATAGAACCATCAACCCGGATCATTGGTGCTTCACCAGCTGTAATGTGGAGGTCGGAGCCGTTGTTTTGATAAGTGAACTGCAGAAGTTGAGTAATATCCATAAAACCTGTACCAGAAATGCGCATTTAAGGTCGCATTGTGAAATCAAAATAGATCGCGATTAGTCCTTATGGAGAGCCTGTCTTGAAGTTCAGCCTCCTGGAAAATAGATCGACCGTATTTTGGAACTACTTTAGCTGTCGCTTTACTGATGGTTGAGGAGACAGGTAAACCCCTTTAATTTTAGTGAGTTATGGATCGATATCGAGCCTTGAATTCGGCAATGGTGGCGTTTGCTGTGGGGTTGGTTCTGCAGAAGAAACCTCGTGAAAGGGCCGGTCGGGGGCGCTCTGCCGATACTTTGTTGTTACTGGCATCCGGGGCCGCTCAGGCAGAGGAGTTGCTGGATAATCTGACCTTTTTTTACTCGGCACAAGATACTGCTGTGGGGAGACAGATTTTGTATTTTCCTGCATGGGAAGTATTGCCTTTCGATGAGCTCTCACCGTCTATTGAGAGTTCTTCCGTGAGGCTCACAACACTTCATACTTTGGCATGTAGGAAAAGTGGAGCAGACGATAGTGCTGCATTTAGAACTATTGTTATCGCCCCGATTCAGGCGGTCATGCAGAGAGTTGTTACCCCAAAGCAGCTTGGTGAAGTGACAATTTCGCTTTCTGTCGGTGACCATATTAACTGCAATCAGCTTGTGTCTCGTCTTGTACATTTGGGATATTCGCGGGTGACACTGGTTGAAGAAAAGGGACAGTTCGCTGTTCGCGGGACAATTGTTGATGTTTTTCTTCCAGATGAAATCTGGCCATTGCGCATAGAGTTTTATTTTGACGAAGTGACAGGACTGAGGTTTTTTGATGCCGAGAATCAGCGTAGCATATACTCCTCAACTCATGCAGACATTCTGCCCGTGCGTGAGATTTTCATGCCGCAAACTGCGGATGAAATACGGTGTGCGCTACGGCGATTGACAGATCGGGGGAATGAACTGTCTTGTCCGGTTCGCCGTGTGAGGCAGCTTGAGTTGACGATTCAGGAAGAGATGCTTCCCATCGGGATCGAGCATTTGATGCCACTTGTTCACAAGGACACGGCCACTCTCTGGGATTATCTGCCAATTTCTTCCCAAGTCATGCTTTATGAAGAAGCGGAGTGCTTCAATGCTATAGATGACTTTTCCGCCTTGCTTCACGAGCGGGCGCATGTGGCGAACCGTGTTTCCTTGCTGTATCCGTCAATTCCCCTCGCCTATCAGGAAGGCGAGGAATTTGTGCGAAGGCTGCAGGCGGGCTGTGCTGCCAGTTTTAGTTCACATGATATTACAGTTGGACTTGATGATTCATCCCTCGAACTGCCTTATCGCAGTCATGGCTCCTTCATAGAGAAATCCAAACATCAGAAGGGAGATGACTCAGGAGGTTATCTGGAGCCTTTGGCTCGCAGGTTACGGCAAGCACTCGGAGCAGGTGAAAGGGCGCTAATAGTTGTCAGTTCTAGCAGCCGGTTTGCGCGGATGCAGGAGCTTCTGCTTGGCTATAATCTTAAAGCAGAAACCGTCGAGGTGTCTTTTTGCGAATGGTATGCAGAAACCCCTCAGCCGGGATTATATCTGATTGCGGGTGAGTTGCGCGGAGGTTTTTCCGCCAGTGAAGAAAAATTGTTGCTCGTTAGCGAGAATGAGATTTTTCCTGAATCTGCCCGCAAGAATCGTAGATTGGGTCGTGCGCGTAAGAAAGCTCGACGATTAATTGACGAGATCTCGAAACTGACGGAAGGGGATCACATTGTCCATATCGATCACGGGATAGGAATATATCGTGGCCTCAATCAGCTTACCGTGGAAGGGGTTACGGGTGATTATGTTTATCTTGAATACGCCGATGGGGCCAAGCTTTACCTGCCTGTAGATCAAATCTCCCGGGTGCAGCGCTATGTTGGCGCTGAAGGCAAGGCCCCTTCATTGAGCCGATTGGGCTCTCCGCAGTGGGCTAAGACCAAAGAAAAGGTCAAGGAGCGGGTTGCTGAATTTGCTGGAAGGTTGCTGGCTCTTTACGCTGAGCGGGAGATTGTCAAGGGCGTGCACTTTGGGGAAGTCGATTCTGAGGATAAGGCATTTGCCGATGCTTTCCCCTACGAGGAAACACCTGATCAGGAGCAGGCAATCAGAGATGTTCTTGCCGACATGGCGAGTGACAAGCCGATGGATAGACTGGTTTGTGGCGACACCGGATACGGTAAAACTGAAGTGGCACTCAGGGCCGCATATAAAGCTGTAAATGCCGGTTACCAGGTGGCTGTTCTGGTGCCGACAACAATTCTTGCTGATCAGCATTTTGAAACATTTAAGCAGCGTTTTCTTGATTTCCCCGTTCGGGTAGGCTGTTTGAGCCGATTTTTTTCTGCGGCGGAAAACCGGAACACTCTGGATGCGCTGGCCGAAGGTAAACTTGATGTCATTATTGGCACTCATCGTCTGCTGCAAAAGGATGTAAAATTCAGTAATCTTGGTTTGCTGGTTATTGACGAAGAACATCGCTTTGGTGTGGCGCATAAAGAGAAATTAAAACGTTATAAATCAGCGGTTGATATCTTGACACTTACGGCGACACCGATCCCTCGGACTTTGCATATGTCACTGGTCAGTATTCGCGACTTGAGTGTGATTGAGACGCCTCCGACAGACCGCCATGCCATTCGGACTTATCTTGCACCTTATACGGATGAGGTCGTTCGTGAAGCTGTGATGCGAGAGGTTTCCCGCGGTGGACAGGTCTACTACATTCATAACCGTGTGCAGAATATTGCTCTTGTTGTTGACGATCTGCGTGAGTTGTTGCCTGAAGTAAAGATTGACTATGCGCATGGGCAAATGAAGGAAAATCAGCTTGAAGACGTGATGCATCGTTTTTTTCTCGGCAAGGTTGATTTGCTTGTTTGTACAACGATTGTTGAATCTGGGCTTGATGTGCCGAATGCAAACACGATTATTGTGCGAGAGGCGGATTGCTTCGGGTTAGCGCAACTGTATCAGCTCCGGGGTCGGGTCGGTAGAAGTGCGCGGCGTGCCTATGCCTATTTGCTTGTGAAGAATATGAATACCTTAAGTGATGATGCAAAGAAGCGGCTCAAGGTGCTTCAGGCGCTGGATGATCTTGGAATGGGGTTTCGTCTGGCGCTACAGGATATGGAAATTCGCGGTGCGGGTAATCTGCTTGGACAGGATCAATCTGGTGAGGTCGTTCAGGTTGGTTATGAAATGTATTCCAGGATACTGCGCGAGGCGGTTCATGAGCTTCATCGTGGGACTGGAAGTAAGTCCGCTGAGGGTGAGGCTGTTTGTGCCTTTGATATAGATCCGGAAATTATTATTGGCTTCCCGGGCTATATTCCCGAAGAATACGTTCCCGATGTCAGTGAACGTCTGATTCTTTATCAGAGGCTTACTCAAATACGCGATGAGAGTGATGGGAGAAATATTTTGGAGGAGATGTCTGATCGATTTGGGAATCCACCGTCAGTGGTGCATGCCCTGGTTGAGAGGATGTTGCTCAGGGTAATCTTATGTCGAGCCGGGGTCGTTCGGTGCGAGGTCCGGCGAGGACATTTGCGGCTGCAGTTTCATCCCGATGCGGGTTTCGACCCGCAATTAGCCATTAGCGCTGTGATGGAATCTGGGGGGCTGGTTCGTCTTTCTCCGAAAGGAATACTCGATCAGCGCTTGAGAGATGGTGAGGGGGATAGTATTGATGACATCTCTCGGTTGGTGCTTGAGCTGTTGGGTAGGATTACTGGCCAGGCAAGTGTAATCTAAGCACAGCAAGTGGCTTGACCGGGGTATATAGAAGCAGCCGCGCTAGCGGATGCGACCAAAGACCAATATGCTGCTTCAGATTAAGGTGTTATGGAACGAAAAATTAAAGTGCGAGCAGTATATATGTTTGATATTTGGCGCTATCGATCGCGGTTGTGCTGCGTGATGTTTTTTTATTTTGCTGTGATTTCTGTGATCCCTGTGGTTCCCGTGGCGGCCGAAGAGCGTGGTCAGCTGGTGGACGTGCTGGTGGCTACGATTGATGGCGAACCTTTGCTGCTTAGTGAGGCATCAATGCTCCTGGCGCAACAAGGACTGGCTCCCGAAGTTGGCAGTGAGGCCCGACTGTCTCAGGTCAAGGCGCATCTTCGTGACGTAGTTCTGGCTCGATTGCTCGAGAAAGAAGCTGAACGATTCGAAATAACGGTCAATGAGTCAATGGTTGAGCGCTATATTGAAGAAGTTGCTCGGCAGGGTGGTTTAACTGTTGAGGCGCTGAAAAGCGACATCACCGCTCGTGGCTTGAAGTTCGAGGATTATCAGAAACAGGTTAAGCGGGAACTGTTGCGAATCAGTTTGCTGAACAAGACGGTAAGAGAAAAGATATCTATAGTTGAAGAAGATATTGATACTTACTTTCGTCGTCATCCGGAACTTCGGCCCGATGATGGAGCAGTTTTTGTTCGGCAGATTCTTTTACCGAAGTCTGAGGATAATTTGCGTAGAATCATGTCGATGCGAAAGCGCTTGCTCAAGGGAGAAGCCTGGCAAGTGGTTGCCGATCGAGGCTACCATGAACTCGGTTATGTTGTTGTTGAGGACTTGAGACAGGACCTTGCCGGCAATCTGAAGAAGCTTAAAGCGGACGAAGTGAGTGAGGTCATTGATGATGAATCCTCATACATGCTTCTGATTCGCTCTCGTTCAGTAAAGGACGGAGGGCTCAGCGAGGAGCTACGTAATCGGATTCGTAGCGAGCTTTATGAAGATAAGTATCAGCGGGAGTTGGCCAGGTATCTGGGAGAGGAGTTGCCCAGGCGCTATGAAGTCGATTTGGCGATTGACGGACAGGCAGGAGTCGGAGCCCCGTTACTTTAAATAAGCCTTATCTTCAGTGAGTTGATGTCCGGGGAATTAGAACAAGTTGATGGTGCCCTGGTAGGGCCAAATTATTAAGGAGTATGACGGTGCTGGCAAAAGAAAATATTTTTCGCGAATACGATATCAGAGGAATAGTTGGAAAGGATTTTGACGCATCGTTAGCGCTTAATCTGGGACGAGCTTATGGTGTCTTCGCTGCCCGGATGCTGGAGAGAACCGCGGACTCTTTGCGAATTGCTGTTGGTCGTGATGTGCGCCTGACTTCTGATGAGCTGTTTGCTGCATTTAGTGAAGGATTACGCCAGTCAGGGGTGACAGTTGTTGATTGTGGAGTCGGGCCAACGCCGCAACTATATTATTCCGTGTTCAGTCAGTCGCTGGATGGGGGTGTGCAGATTACTGCAAGTCACAATCCTGGAGACTATAACGGCTTCAAAATGATGGTCGGGCTTCAGACTTTGAGTGGAACTTTGATTCAGGACTTGAAGCACCTTGTTTATGAGGCTGATAAAGGTAATCTTTCACTTGCCACTACTGCCGGAGCTTTAAATGAGTTTGATGCTCATACTGCCTATATCGCGGAACTGATAGCGCGTTCCAAGGATCATATTGGGCAACGAAAGCTCAAGATTGTCGTTGATGCTGGTAATGGTGTTGGTGGTCTTGTTGGTCCAGAAGTACTTCGTGCATTGGGCTGTGAGGTTGTTGAGCTCTACACTGAGCCCGATGGCACCTTTCCGAACCATCACCCCGATCCTACCGAACTTGAAAATATTGAAGAGCTTCGCCACAGAGTTGTTAGCGAAAAGGCTGATTTCGGTATCGGCTGGGATGGGGATGCCGATCGTATTGGCGTGGTAGATGAAAAAGGACAGCCAATCTTTGGGGATATGCTGCTTGTCATTTACGGGCGCGAGCTGCTGAAAGAGGTGAAGAAACCAATTATTATCGGTGATGTGAAATGCAGCGAGCTTTTGTTTAGTGATCTTGCGGCACGTGGAGCAGAAACTGTAATGAGCCGAACAGGGCACAGCTTGATTAAAGCCAAGATTAAGGAGCTTGGTGCGCACCTCGCTGGTGAGATGAGCGGTCATATGTTTTTTGTGCACCGTTATTATGGCTTCGATGATGCGCTTCATGCGGCGGCTCGCCTCGTCGAGATTGTTAGTAATACCGATCAAAGTGTTAGTGGTCTCCTCGCCGATTTACCTAAGGTCATCAATACGCCAGAAATTCGCTTGGATGTTCCCGAGGAGATTAAATTTCAGATTGTTGCGGAAGCGCAAAAGGCTTTTTCGGATTATAAGGTCAACACAATCGACGGTATCCGAGTGACATTCCCTCATGGTTGGGGACTTGTGCGTGCTTCGAATACCCAGTCTGCGCTTGTTATGCGATTCGAGGCGGAGACAAGTGAGCAGTTGGAAGATTACCGAAGAATTTTTACTTCTCGAATTAATGAGATCCGTCAGAAACTTTCTTCCTGATTAGAGTATTTTTTCTGTTGTGAACCTAAGACAGACAGAAATACTTAAGGGGATTGAGGTTCGTGGAGCAAACGCCGGCAATTTAAAAAATGTTGCCTGTGACATACCTCATAACACGTTTACCATTCTGCTCGGGCCTTCTGGCTCCGGGAAGAGTAGTTTTTTGACAGAGCTCTCCTCTGTCTCTTCGGTGCGGCCCATGGAGATAATTCTTCATGGGCACCGAGGGAATTCTGACCCGGAATTTAAAAAGAACATCCAGGTTGGTTCATACAACCATTTCTCGTCGGGTAAATTTTCATTGCCGCGGGCTACTGCCACAGTGAGTGGAAGCGGGCGTTGTTATAATATTAGTCCGGACTGGTGTTCTGAACAGAATCAGAAGTTCGGTTTCGCTACCGGGTTATATCAACAGATTGCTCACCTGTTTGCCGGATTTCATAAACTTCAGGATGAAGATCGTCATGATGCTCTCTGTCGCAGAGTTCTGGAGTTGTCTTCATCATCGGACATTCTTTGTTGTGTTGAGCTTTGTCTTGACAGCTTGGTTCGAAAGACTCTCCTTGAGATGGGAGCTTGTTATGTAGTTCACCAGAAACATCTTGAACTTCTTGAAGATGTCCCCGATGGAGTCGTAACTTATCCAATTCTTTTGCAGCTGGGTGCAGGTGCGGGCAGTTATGATCTTGTTTGCCGGTTTTTCGATCAAGCCAGGGAGTTAGGCGGCGTTAATGTCGCATTGGTGAAAAGGTCAGATGCGGGTCAGTCGCTTGAACCTATAATTTTGACAATTACCGATAAGCGTGAGGCTCTAAAGGAAGAGCAGCTTCTGCCGGAGTCTCCTTGGTATTGTCTTCTTTGCCAAGGGGGCGGTTGTGAGACATGTGACGGGAGTGGTGCCGGAGAATTGGCCTGTTCGGTCGAAGTATTTGCTGTCAGTTATATCCAGACGTTAACAAAAACTCCGCGAGAGTTAGAGGAGCTTCTGAGCTGTTTCTGGGATGAGGGAAATTTTTTGGAGTTATTGAAGTCTTCCGGAGTGTCTCAAGTTTCTGGGGAAGTTGATGACCTCAAATCAGTTGCCCATTTTCTTGAACATAACCTTTCACTTTTGATTGCCGCGGGGTTGGGGGATATCCGTCTAAATGCTAGCTATCAGCAATTAACTGAAGTTGAACGGATACTGGAGCGACTTTGTTTTTATTGTGCTTTGCATGTTGTTGATGGAACGTTTTTACTGGACCAGCTCACGTATAATCCGGGTAAAGCTCCAGCGAAATCACTGCTTGATTGTCTTGAGAAGATAATTGCACTTGGAAATACCGTAGTTGCTGTGGGCCCCATTCCAGGTGCGCTGTCAAGAGCGGATTATTTGATCGAATTTGGTGAGGCGAGTGGAAGCGATGGCGGTGAAATAATAAGGGCCGGATGGGTTGATAAACTTCAGCAAACGCCGGAGAGAGTGGTTGTTAAAGGGAGCCGATTTGCCGACTTCGCCGATTTGTCACTTGCTACGGGAATTGTGGCGGGGAAAGTTATCACCACACTGTCTGATATTTCAAAGGTGGACATACTTCAGGAGTTTATCAATCAGCAAGATGGTTTCGGCAGGACAACTGCCGCTGAGCTCAAAGTTAGTCGGGGGATTTCATTGTTCCCGGGCAGCCGCTCATCTGTAGCGGTTATAACCGGGTTAATGGAGGTAGTTCGAAAATGTTTTGCAAAAACAGTAGAAGCATCTGTTCGTGGTCTTAAAGAAAAGGACTTTTCGCTCAGTCGCTCCAGTTATCTCTGTGGATCGTGTAAAGGGAGAGGTTGGCGGACGGATAGTGAAATTTGTCCGGTTTGTTGTGGTGGCCGTTTCTCCGCCACAATTTCGGAAATAAGGCTTCGTGAATATGCATTCCACGAGGTATGTGCGCTTGATTTGGCTACTTTGAATGATGTGTTTTCTGGTTATGTGCCAATTATCAGACTTAGTCACCCATTGGTCGTTTTGGGCCTCGGGCATATCCATTTAGAACAGCCATATATGACACTTTCTTCGGGGGAGCAGGCCAGGCTTTCTGTGTTCTTGGGGATGCCATCAGGTAAAAAACCTCAAATCGCAGCTTTTGATTTTTCCGAGGTCGTTTTGCCGTACGATGTTCGTCAGTCAATTTATCGGGCGTTGGATTACTCTGCAGGGCAGGGCCATACAATAATTTTGCGAGAATGATGCCGGATCACTGAATTGAAATAGTTGTGTGATTGGTAGTGAACGAAACGAAAACTGCGCGGTGACGATATATGAGATGTTGCGAAATGCCATTTCACCGATAATCGAATCCTGGGAGCAGTTTTGAATCGAGAAATACTTGAAAAGCAGATTTCATTGCTTGGAGCTGGTGCGCTTACAGACTTGGAGTTGGCGAGCCTGATAGTCGGCGGCTCCAGGGGAGCAGATAATCAGACAGTGATTGAGGAGTTCCTGACTGAACTTGATGCGACAGGAGGAGACAGATTCCCACCCAAGTTACTAAAAACGCGCAAGACGGCTGGGCCGAGAATCTATACGGCGATGGCTACATATGAGCTTGCTCGCCGTCGTCTGAGTCAGCGAGGAGTAAAAATTCGCTCGCCAGAGGATGTGATGCAGGTTGTCAGACATTTGGCAGACAGGCCGCAGGAGCATTTTATCTGTCTTTCTTTAAGTGGTGCCCATGAGGTGATAGCAGTTCGTGTGGTGACCATCGGTTTGGTGAATGCCACCCAGGTTCATCCGCGAGAAGTTTTCAGCGATCCGTTAAAAGACCGGGCTACCGCGATAATTATTGCGCATAACCATCCATCGGGTGAGCTGGAGCCGAGTCGCCAGGATCTCGAAGCAACGCGAATGATTGCAAATGCCGGTAAAGTGCTCGGTATTGGTTTGGTGGATCATGTTATTTTCAGCCATCGTGGATATGTCAGTTTAAAGGAGAAGGGGCTTTATCGGGAGGGTTGAATGAAAATTGGGCGGGCAAATATGTTCGGGTAAGGTAATTAATTGCGGTTGACTCCGTTCAGATATTACACCAAAGTAGACAGAGCGTTGATGGCACAGTGCCTGATTGTTGTTAAGTAAAATTTTTGAGGGGGAATCATGTCCAGCTCGTGGGATGATATGCGCAAAGCAAAGGAAGATGAATACTTTCAAAAACGTAATCGGGAAGCCATGGAGCGCCTGGCGCAAAAAAAGGCAGCTCAACAACTAAGGAAAAGTCCTGTCACCGGTAAAGAAATGGTTCAGGAGACTGTCGCTGGAGTTGTTGTCGACTATTGCGCTGAATCAGGGGGCATTTTCCTTGATAATGGGGAACTTGAGGCTTTGCGTTTGGCCTGTGAAAGCTCCAATATCAGCGATCTTGAAGCACTGTTGGCTAAGCTTTCATCATTGGGAGCGGGCAAACAGGGGGTCCATTCTGGACCAAAGCTGAGTCCAATTAGTGGAGAGCCCATGGAGACTCTTTCTATTGATGGGCTTCAGGTGGACCGCTGTAGTAAATCAGGAGCAATCTGGCTTGATGGTGGGGAGCTGGAACAGTTGCTTGATTTTGGGAGTAACCGCCAGGGGACAGCCAAGGGGGTGTTGCAGGGTTTTATTTCTCGTCTGCTTGGGCTGTAGAACTCAGTCCACTAAAGTAGTGGTCACATCTGTTCGGGTCGACACTCGACCGGACAAGATAACCACGATGAAGCTGTACAAGGCTCAGGCAAATCTCTGAGAGGCATGGGAGTTAAACGCCTTGAACTTCCAAACAAATTTGCTTTCACCACATCGTGAGGTGAATTTTTTGGAATTCTAGGCGTCCTGACAGTGTCTATCAGGTTAAGTCTGAGCTGGTACATCACATCTGGGTCGAAAGTCGACCCAGATGTGTGATATCGCTTGGTTTAAAAAAAAAGGGCGTCACATGACGCCCCACAACCAAAAAAAACCTGAACAGTAAATTTAAAAATCTGATTATTTCTGCCCGTTTATGGGCTGCATTTTAAGTAAATCTGCTTCGTCGCTGTTGGGTGTAAGTTCAGCCCCAACTTCCTTTTTATCCGTGGCGACTCGTACCGGATAGTCATTATGTGGAATTAAAACTATCGGCAGCATCCCCGCTTCAATCGGCAGGAAATCCGGACGTTCATAGAGGAAATTGCTAATCAGCCAATCCAGGTCCTGATCCTCTGATTCATACGGAAAAAATGGTCTGCCCATAACTTCACTCGCTTCATCCATGAACTAGTTATCACTAACGTGTTTACCTGTGCCGATTGACACTCCATGTCCCGGCTATAAATATTTTCGACGGGAAGGAGTCTTTACTTTAGGTTTTACGCACGATGGCAAATATTTCGGACGCCACCTTTACAATACCCGCAATTAGTGAAGTTGAGTCGCTAACTGTCGGAAAATTTTCCATTTACTTCGGCAACAGGTAACTACAATTGTGACGCTGTCTATAAGAGATGTGACCTGAATTTCTGTAAAATGTTGTCAGTGATCTGTGACATCAGTGTGACATTGCTTTGAATTCACGGGTAAAGCCTATTTCGTTCGTAAACTTACGTGCAATTTCCGGGTTAACCACTCGCCAGCTGCAAGGCTCGTTCAGCTATCTTTTGTAATGGTAGAACAAATTCCACGGCGCCTCTTTCGGCGGCGGCTTTCGGCATACCATACACGACACAAGTGGCCTCGTCTTGGCCGATTGTCCGTGCTCCGTTTTCTTTCATTTTTAACATACCATCGGCACCATCCGCGCCCATGCCTGTCAGCATTACTGCTACGGCATTTGCACCGACAAATTGGGAGGCCGAGTTAAAAAGAACCTCGACAGCTGGCCTGTGACGGCCAATTAGCGGGCCATCTTTTACTTCCACCAGATAACTGGCCCCTGATCGTTTGACCAGCATATGCTGGTTGCCGGGGGCAATGAGGACACGACCAGGTCGGACACTATCTCTGTCTTCTGCTTCTTTTACCTCAACTTGGCAAAGTCCGTTAAGCCGTTCGGCAAATGATCGGGTGAAGCCTGCCGGCATATGTTGGACGATTAGAGTTGCCGGCGCATTTGCCGGGAATTGTCGGAGAATAAACTCCAGGGCCTGTGTGCCACCAGTAGATGATCCAATACAAATAATTTTGTTCGTTGTTGCAGTGAGCGCTTTTATTGGAGTGGTAGGATTGAGATATTGGGAAGTCTGTCGCAGCAGTTGCTGCACATTTACACGAGCTGCCGCACGAATTTTGTCTTGCAGCTGGATTGCCATATCACCAATTGAATAGGCTTCGCCAGGCTTGGCAATTGCTTCGACTGCTCCAGCTTGAATTGCTTCAAGTGCCACCGCTGAGCCCTGGCGGGCCAGAGAGGAGACGATAATAACGGGAAGTGGATGATGTTTCATCAGCTTGCGCAGGAAGGTAATACCATCCATGCGTGGCATTTCGATGTCGAGAGTCAGGACATCTGGTTTTAACGCGACAACTTTATCACGGGCGACATAAGGGTCGGGTGCGGTGCCAACAACTTCGATATCAGCACACTTGTTCAATTCTCGTTCGAGTGTCTGGCGAACGACTGCGGAGTCGTCGACAATCAGTACCTTAATCGCCATGTCAACTCCTGTCTTTTTTGCTGCCAAGCGCAATAGCTATAGGCTCATCATCGGCGAGGAAACAGTGAATCAGGCGCGATGCCCAAAATTTACTTTTTTCTTCTTCGCTGGCGTGTACTACCTCGGGGTATACCAGTTCGAAAACTGTATCATCTCCGTAGGTTTCGGTGAGGAAATTGCCACAAAAGACATTCATCAGTTCCTTTAGTGCGTCTTGGGACTGTTCTTCGCTGATTTCTTCGTCTTCATCTAGTCCGAGAAGGTTGCGGCACAGGCAATTCATAAAGGGATGTCCGCAGAGGAATTTGATAGAGCCGTGCATTACTCCATGGAATTCAGTGCTGCCGAGATAAAGGTCTTCTCCCTCGTTAAAGATAACTGACGATGCTTCGGTTGGTTCGACCATCATCATTCCCCAGTCTTCCAAGGCCATTACCGTTACCTGGTCAAATACATCGTTGACAACGCCCATTAGGCACCTCCGAGAATCTGGCTAATCACTTCGCTCAATCGTTCAGCACTGATTGGTTTTCTGACATAGTCACGAATATTGTAGTTGAACAGTTCCTCCTTGCGTTCCTTGCTGCCCTCAGTTGAAATTACAATTACCGGAATGTCTTTTATCTCATCTTTAGCCCGGAGGTGCTTCATGAACTCCATGCCATTCATCACTGGCATGTTGATATCGAGAAAGATTACATCGATCCATGACTTTTCAAGTACGTCGAGAGCTTCTTGACCATTGGCGGCTTCGAATACTTCTCCAACGGTCAGGCCAGTCAGTGCCAAGGTCTTCTGAAACACTTTCCGGACTATGGCTGAGTCGTCTACTATCAGCAGATTGTATGACATTTCATTGCCCTCACTTTAATTGAATATTTTCGCCGCCGGTTTTGACCCACACCTGGCCACTTGCGATATGCAAACTGAAAGTTCTGGAAAGGTTGCCCCCGACATGCTCTTTGTTTATCAGTAAACTATTCTTCCACATTACTTTTCGAAAAACAGTATGGTTTTTTGAGCCAATATTGAAAACACCGTTGGCATCGTTGATTTGCGCCGCACCGGCGGCGATGATCTGAAGTCGTTCTTTCTGTGCTCCTTTTTGCAAGAGAAGGGTCAACATTGTGGTGACGCCGGTATCTACATACATGTAAGGTTGCTTTTGTGCTTTTTCCGGGTCGGATTTTGATAGAGGTAAAAGGCAATGGATGAGGCCACCGATTTTGGTCTCGGGGTCGAATACAGCGACTCCGAGACATGAGCCGAGATTTGGCGCGATCAGCACATCATCGGCTGATGAACTGATAATCATCTCGGCAATACCAACATGTCGATTATTGGCCATAATTACCCTACTTTGCCTTTCTGGTAGACGGAGGTCCCTATAGACTTGAGTTCAGTCTGGAGGCCGAGAAGGTTTTCGGAGCGGCTAACAAAGAGATATCCACCAGGTGCCAACAGACGTTCGAATTCATGAACGATCTTTTGTCGGAGTTGATTGTCAAAATAAATCATCACATTGCGACAGAAAATTACATCTAGTGGGCCTTTGAGAGGATAGGGAAATTGGGCGAGGTTAAGTCGCTTGAAAGTAATCTGTTCTCGTAGCGCAGGGCTTGCCTGCCAGGAAACTGCTGATTCGGTGCGGCCCTTTGTGCGGGTGAAATATTTTGTCTTAATTGCGTTTGGCATTTGCTTGAACTGCTTTTCATCATAGATGCCGTTTGCACCGTGATTTAGAACTTGTGTGCAGATGTCTGTTGCGAGGAATCGATAATCAATTTTTGCCAAATCCAATTTTTCAGCGGCAGTTATTGCCAGTGTATAGGGTTCTTCACCACTCGAAGCAGCTGCGCACCAGATGCGGACACGTCGTTTATTCCCTTCTTTCCAGGATAAAAATATGTCCGAGAGAATCTTGAAGTGTTCATCTTCGCGATAGAAGTAAGTTACGTTTGTGGAGATTGCATCCAGCAGTTCGACCAATTCTTCGCCATCCTTGTCTTCTCTTACATGTCTCAAGTAATCAGCTTCGTCTTTGAGGCCAAGGTTGCGGATGCGTTTTGCAATGCGGTTCGAGAGGAGGGGTCGTTTTTCCTCGCTAAGGTTGATACCGCTTTCTCGATGAATGATTTCGCGAAATTCCTGGAAAACCTTATGATCCATATCAATCCTCAAGTCTGAAGAATTCGTCCTTGTATCCACTATCACTGAGGTTCATCAGTGGCACGACCTCACGGCGAGCAAGGTTAATCAGGGAGCGGACATCAAGGATGAGTCCTATATCGCCGTTGGGCATAATGGCGCAGCCGGCTATCCCTTTACCTTCTTCGAACATTGTGCCAAGGTTCTTGATCACGGTTTGGCAACTGCCGACAAGTGCATCGACGAGCAGGGCGACCTGTTCACCGGCATTCTCTACGACAACTATTGTTGAGTCACAGATGTCGGTTCTTGCTTCAGGAACGTTGTATAGTTCACTCACTTTAAATAGTGGCAGGAACCGACCTCTAAACGAAAAGGTGTCTCCATGTCCGACAGTGTTACTGATGACATCGGGGGTTGGTTTCATGAACTCTAGGATTGATAGCGTAGGAATGATAAATCTTTCACGACCAACTGTCGTTTCAATGCCATCAATAATTGCCAGAGTCAGAGGAAGTTCGATTGTGAATTTTGAACCGCGGCCAGGTTCAGATTCAATACGAACCTGTCCGCGCATGCTTTCAATGTTATTGCGGACCACGTCCATACCAACTCCACGTCCAGAGATGTCGGTTACGACAGCTGCGGTTGAAAATCCTGGCGCGAAAATCAAGTGAAAAGTTTCGTTTAGTGTTAATTGTTGATTTTCGCTGATGATTCCCTTCTCGATAGCTTTGGCGCGGAGTTTTTCAGGATTAAGACCTCGCCCATCATCTTCAATGAGAATGTGAATGCTGCCGCCAGCGTGCATTGCTGTCAGGCCAATTGTGCCTTTGGCCGGCTTTCCTGCGGCGAGTCGTTCTTCAGCAGATTCAATGCCATGGTCAAGTGAATTACGCACCATATGCATTAAGGGATCGGCCAATTTTTCAATGACATTGCGATCCATCTCAGTGTCTTCGCCATGCATTTTAAAGACAATATCTTTATTTAGTTTCTTGCTTACATCCCAGACGAGGCGGGACATTTTTTGAAAGAGACTTTTTATTGGGTCCAGGCGCATTGACATGCCAATTTCCTGGAGGTCTCTTGAGAATTTCTCGACCTGGTGGGTGACGCGGATTACACTTTCATTATCATTAAGGTGTTCGCGGCAGGCCCCGATTAGCATAGACGAGTATATTAGCATTTCTCCGATCGAGTCGATAAGCGAGTCGAGGCGTGATGTGTCTACTTTTACGTACGACTTTATTTCAAGATTCTCTAGCCCGGTCGGCTTGGTTTGCGATTTCTTTACTGCGGGCTCTTCATGCTGAATGGTTGATTTTTCGGGTTGAGGATGCTCAGGGTCGGTCAGCTCAGTTGTTTTTGATGAAGATTGTTTCTGCGGAGATGTCGGAGCAGTCACAGGTTTTCCGCTGGCATAGGCCAAAAGGCGTGCGATGTAATCTACTACATCAGCTTGCCGGACAATTTCCTGGCCTGTTTCAATTGCTTTGCGGGCTCGCTCGATTAACTTTTTTTGCAGGTCGATGAACTGAAATACGAGTTGAGTCAGTGCAGGATCCAGTTCCCGTTTTCCCGTTCTAACTTCGTCGAGAATATTCTCCAGTATGTGCGCTGTTTCATTAATTTCCAGCAGGCTGAAAAATCCAGATGCCCCTTTCAGGCTGTGGACACCGCGAAAGATAGTATCTATCTGCTCCCCGGTAAAAGATCCTGCAGCTTCAAGCAGCAGGCTTTCGACGTTATCAAGATGGTCTATTGCTTCGGCGCAGAATTCGGCAAATAGTTCCGAGTCAGCACTGGGGGCGTACGATGAGCCAGCATTCCCATGTGAAGTGCCGTGCCCCGATAGTTCAATTTTTGGTTCTTCTTCAACAAAGATATCGGAGATGCCCTCTATTATCGGGTCTGCTGTTGCGATGGGGGCAGGTGACAGGCGGTCACTGGAAAACATCTGCGTCAGTCGTATGATGAATTGTTCAGATTTTTCTTTTATTGTCTCGTTGGCGGAATAGGACTTGATGCATGAGCCCACCCATTCTTTATAAGCTATGAGCTCTTCAAGTCGTTGGTGGGACATCTGTTCCAGTAACAAGTCTTCCAACACATGTGTTGCTTTTTCGATCCCAGCCAACCCAATCGCGCCGGCATCTCCCTTAAGATTGTGCAGGTATGAACGGACCCCCTTGTGGAGTTTCTCAATATCGGATTCGTCCAGCTCTTCGCTCAGGTCACGGAAGTCGAGAATCGTACCTTCAAGTTCATCAAGGCAAATTGAGTGTTTTTCAATAAATTCCGCGAGGAATTCCGGGTCAAAAAATTCCCCCAAATCGTTGTTGTCATCTGTTACATCTTCGCCTGGAAGTTTGACCCCAGTCATATCATTGAAGAAATTTTGTGTAGCTGAGGCAAACGCACCAACCTGTTGACAAAACTCAGCGTCTCCAGAAGAGCTACGCAGTTCCAGGCAGAACTGAGCGGACCGGGCTAAGCGGTCGAGAGTTTCATCGTTTTGGCAAAGCGTGGCGATTGTTGAGATGATGTCGCTTAATGCTTCAACTCCCATTTTGTCACTCGCATCGACCATGATCGACAGGAGAGAGAGGTCGCCAACATGTTTAATTATTTCTTCTCGAGCGCTCATAACGTGCTGCCAGGCAAAAAAGGATTAACCTTTTAGGAAGAATGTTGACCGAATTTATTTCCGGAAGACATTTCCTATTATATTTTGCGTAAGCAGTGGCTGGCCCAAATTACGGCTAGCACCGATTGACGCTTAATTTCAGATGCATCAATCAGTCGAATTAGTTCAAGGTCAGTTGGGTTAACCGGAAATTACCTTTGTGAACTCATGGGAGGCTTCTGTTTTTGGTCATGAATTCGCAAGTACTTCCTGAACGAGCCGTTTTCGGGATTACTTTTTGATAGGTAATTGTTTATCACAACTTTTCAGGAGCTTTTCTACATGACCAGTTGCTTTAACGTTGGCGGCCACATATTCGACGATGCCATTTTCGTTGATGAGGAATGTAGAGCGGATTATCCCAATACTCTCTTTGCCGTACTTTTTTTTAATTCCATAAGCGCCATAGCTTGCTGCCACTTGGCGGTCAGGATCTGAAAGGAGAGTAAAAGGGAGAGAGAATTTTTCGGCAAATTTTATATGGCTTGATTCAGTATCGGGGCTGATGCCGATAATTTTATAACCAAGTTGCTTGAATTTATCGAAGTTATCGCGGAAGTCGCAGGCTTGAGTCGTGCAACCCGGAGTGTTGTCGCGGGGGTAAAAGTATAAAACAACCTTTTCCCCGCGGAAATCAGAGAGGGCAACGCTGTTCCCTTGTATATCCCTCAGGGAGAAATCAGGGGCTTTGCAGCCAGATTCTAGCTTCATGGTAGTTTCCTCACATATTGTGCCCGGCTCTATGCCCGACCGGATGGCTTTAGGAAATATTCGAATCATACATGTTGCCTGAAGATGACGCGTTTGCCTATCCGGAGGTTGTCCCTGCCCGTCTTGACGCTCGGGCTGAGAATGTTATCCACTCTGACCTTGTTGCTGTTGAGGACCAGAATCGGTGCCTTACCAGTAATTTTCACCAGGTCCGGCAGTCTTGTCGGTATTATTAGTTATGTGGACATACTGCGGGCAGCCCAGGATGTTTGATAAGGTAATGTGCAGGTATACCAGTTATGAACACAGTCAGGAAATTGCTCAATCAGCGAATACTCGTAATTGATGGCGCGATGGGGACAATGATTCAGCGGCATTCGCTGGGTGAGGCTGAATTTCGCGCCAGGCGTTTTGCTGAACATTTGCATCCCCTCTGTGGCAATAACGACCTTTTGACGCTGACCCAACCTGATATTATCTGTGATATCCATCGTGCCTATCTGGACGCCGGCGCAGATATAGTTGAGACAAATACTTTTAATTCAAATTCTATTTCACAGGCTGATTACGGCCTACAGGAATTGGTGTTTGAGCTGAACGAGAAGGCGGCGCGGCTTGCTCGTCAGGCAGCGGAGGAGTTCAGCACCGATGCTCGACCGCGGTTTGTTGCTGGTGCGATTGGACCAACTAATCGCACGGCATCAATGTCTCCTGATGTAAATCGACCGGGTTATCGAAACACCACTTTTTCAGAACTTGTTGCCTGTTATGAAGAACAGGTAGAGGGATTGGTTGCAGGTGGCGTTGATTTGTTGATGATAGAAACTATATTTGACACCCTGAATGCCAAGGCAGCTGTATTTGCGGTAGATAAAGTGCGTCGGGAGAAAAATCTCGATATTCCTCTGATGATTTCCGGGACGATTACAGATGCCAGTGGTCGAACATTATCGGGACAGACCACTCAGGCGTTTTGGATTTCTCTTGCTCACGCATCCAACTTGTTAAGTGTTGGTTTGAATTGCGCTTTAGGTGCCGGGCAGATGAGGCCTTATGTTGAAGAGTTGTCGAGAATCTCTACTGTTTACACCAGTGCTTATCCTAATGCCGGTCTACCAAACGAGTTTGGTGGTTATGATGAAACACCGGAAGAATTTGCTCGTTCGGTCAAGGAGTTTGTCAAGAGCGGTTTTCTTAATCTTGTTGGTGGTTGTTGTGGAACAACACCCGATCATATCCGCGCTCTTGCCGAAGCCGTAGCCGGGATGACTCCTCGTAAACCGGCTAGCCGCAGCACCTATCTTGAGTTGTCGGGGCTTGAGCCACTGGTGGTTACTCCGGAGACAAACTTTGTGAACATTGGTGAAAGGGCCAACGTCACTGGTTCACGCAAATTCGCCAAATTGATACGTGAAGGTAATTTTGATGCAGCCCTGGCAATTATGCGTGAGCAGGTTGAGGATGGTGCCCAAGTGCTTGATATCAACCTCGATGAGGGAATGCTCGATTCTGAAGTCATTATGCGAGACTTCATAAATCTGATTGCTTCAGAGCCGGATATCGCTCGATTGCCTGTAATGGTGGATTCGTCGAAATGGTCGGTGATTGAGGCAGGCTTGCAGTGTTTGCAGGGTAAAGGGATTGTTAACTCGATCAGCCTGAAGGAAGGAGAGGAAAAGTTTATTGAGGCGGCGCGGAAGGTGAGAGCTTATGGTGCCGCGGTTGTTGTTATGGCGTTTGATGAGCAAGGTCAGGCCGACAATCTGGAAAGAAGAAAAGAGATATGTTCTCGCGCCTATCGAATTCTCGTTGAACAGGTACATTTCCCCAAGGAAGATATAATTTTCGATCCGAATATCCTGACTGTTGCGACGGGAATGGATGAACATAACACTTATGCGGTCGATTTCATTGAGTCCGTGCGCTGGATCAAGGCAAGTCTGCCCGGTGCGAAAGTAAGCGGCGGAGTCAGTAATGTATCTTTTTCCTTTCGTGGGAATAATCGTGTGCGGGAAGCTATTCATTCTGTTTTTCTTTTTCACGCGATTCGTGCCGGGCTTGATATGGGGATTGTTAATGCCGGGCAACTTGAAGTCTATGAAGAAATTCCGCCGGAGTTATTGGAGCGTGTTGAGGATGTGATTCTCAACAGACGTGCAGATGCGACAGAACGACTTATTGAATATGCAGATTCTGTTAAAGGTGAAGACAAGGAGCAGGCAGTTAAAATACGCGACGCTTGGCGGGATGCGCCTGTAGCTGAACGGCTTAAGCATGCCTTGATTAAAGGCATCGTTGACTATATCGAAGAAGATACTGAAGAGGCACGGCAGATGTTCGATCGCCCGCTAAAGGTTATCGAAGGTCCACTAATGGACGGCATGAGTGCAGTGGGAGACTTGTTTGGTGCCGGTAAAATGTTCTTGCCGCAGGTGGTAAAGAGCGCTCGGGTAATGAAGAAGTCTGTTGCATATCTGATTCCCTTTATCGAGCAGGAGAAGGCTCGTTCAGGTGATTCTCGGGCTCAGGGGAAGATCCTTTTGGCGACGGTAAAAGGGGATGTACATGATATCGGTAAAAATATCGTCTCGGTGGTGCTCGCTTGCAACAATTACGAAATCATCGATCTCGGTGTAATGGTCCCTGCCGATGTGATTTTACAGAAGGCTAAAGATGTTGGTGCGGATATTATTGGGTTGAGTGGTCTTATTACTCCATCACTTGACGAGATGGTTCATGTCGCCAGTGAAATGGAGCGTTTGAATTTTACTGTTCCATTGCTGATTGGAGGTGCGACGACTTCTCGTCGTCACACTGCGGTCAAGATTGCTCCGGCTTACTCTGGTGCGGTTATTCATGTCCTCGATGCTTCAAAAAGTGTGCCGGTAGCCAGTGCTCTGATGTCCGACGATCAGAAGGAGACTTTTATCTCTTCCGTGAGCGAAGAGTATGAAGCGATTACCCGGGATTATCTGGAGAAAAATCAGGCAAGAGATTTATTGACTTTGTCCGAGGCCAGGGAGAATGCGCCGCGCATCGAGTTTGCTGAAATGAATGAGCCGGAGATGTTAGGGGTTAAGGTCCTGAGCGATTATCCGATTTCCGAACTTGTGCCTTTTATTGATTGGAGTCCTTTTTTCCTCACTTGGGAATTACGGGGGAAGTATCCGGAAATTTTTAACAATCCACAGTATGGTGGTGAAGCAAAAGAGCTTTTTGCCGCAGCAAATGCTTTGCTGGAGCGAATTCAAAAGGAAAAGTTGCTTCGTGCTCATGCTGTTTTTGGTATTTTTCCGGCGAATTCAGTTGGTGATGATATCGAGCTTTACGAAGACTCAGGACGGGATTCTGTTCTCGCCAGACTGCATACGCTGCGTCAACAGGGGAGGAAACGTCAGGGAGTTGCCAATTATTCTTTGTCTGATTTTGTAGCTCCCAAAAGTTTGTCAATACCGGATTTTGTTGGGGCTTTTGCTGTTACCGCCGGGGATGGTCTCGATGAGCTGGTCAAACATTTTGAAGCCGATCATGACGATTACAACAGTATACTCGCAAAAGCACTCGCCGATCGTCTTGCAGAGGCGTTTGCCGAACATTTGCATTTGCGTGTGCGTCGTGAATTCTGGGGCTATGCGAGAGATGAGAAACTTGTAAATGAGGAGCTGATTCGCGAGCGCTATCGCGGAGTAAGGCCTGCGCCAGGTTATCCGGCTTGTCCCGATCATACCGAGAAAGAGACTCTTTTTAATTTATTGAAGGTTGAGGAGAATGTTGGCATTCATTTAACGGAAAGCTTTGCGATGTATCCGGCCGCATCCGTCAGTGGCTGGTATTTTGCTCACCCAGATTCCCGATATTTTGGTGTGGGGACCATTGCTGAAGATCAGTTACGAGACTACGCTGGGCGCAAGGGCAGGGATGTTGAGGTAATGCGGCGCTGGTTGTCACCGAATCTTGGCTGATGCCGGTATTCATTTTTTATTGAAGCCCGGCATACTCTGTTCGCCGGGCTTTGTAGATTGATGGGCTTGGATCATTTTTGCTCGGATTTGTGTACAGCAAAAAATGCTTCGATTTTTTCTTGAATGCCGCTCAGTTCTGTTGCCGGGATGAATGTCTTGCCAGTTAGCCGTTCGTAGGCTTCGATATACTTCATTGCCGTGTCTACACGAAATTCGTCACTCAGTAACGGCAGGTCGCCATCGCCCATAAAGCCGCGTTCAATCAGATGGCCACGGACGAATTCCTTGTCGAGCATTTGAGGTTCAAGATTATTGTTGTAACGCTCTTTGTAGCTATCGAGAACCCAGTATCGCGAAGAGTCCTGAGTGTGTACTTCGTCGGCCAGGATCAGGGTCTTACTTCCGTCCGAATTTGTTATAGTGCCAAATTCATATTTTGTATCGACAAGAATTAGATTTCTTTTTGCCGCATCATCAGATCCAAATTTGAAAAGTTCGAGAGCTTTTCTTTTGACTTCTTCCCAGAGAGCCTCGTCGACCAGGCCGCGTGAGACGACTTCATCGCAGGAGATTGCTTCATCATGAAGGCCCATTTCTGCTTTGGTTGATGGGGTGAGCAGAGGGGTTTCGAAACGTTGTGAACGCTTCATGCCTTCAGGGAGTCTGATGCCGGAGACTTCATTGCCAGCACTGTAATCTCGCCAGGCGCTTCCGGTCAGATAACCACGGACTATCACCTCAACTGGCAGCATGTTGACTTGTTTGGAAATAAGGACGTTCGGATGGGGTTCGGCCAGCAGGTGGTTCGGGATGATGTGTTCGGTTTTGGCAAACCAATAAGAGGCCATTCCGTTGAGGACCTGGCCTTTGAACGGGATTGAGGAGATGATGCGGTCGAAGGCGCTGAGTCGGTCGGAGGTGAAAATGATTCTTTTGTCGCCGACTATATAGCTATCCCGGACCTTGCCGGAATACTTTTCGCCAAAACCATTTAAAGTCAGTTCTGTAAATGTGTTTTTCAGCTGTGCTTTTACGATATCTCGATCAATCATGACTTTCCTCAATTGTAGCAGTTGGTTGCAGATTTGGAGTGACAGGTCAGAGTCGGCATACTGCCATTTCTTTATCGGGTGCGACAAGAGGTGCAGATAAAAAAACGGTGGTCTACGCAGTAATTATCTGCGCAGACCACCGTTTAAAAACCAAGACAACCTTAAGAGAATTTATGACATATAGTCAGGCAGCGTTTTTGCTGAAATTTGGTCCGGTAGCGACAACTTTTGTTTCGCTGGTGTAGTCTTCATAAAACTTCTTCAATTTTCTTCTCAGCATCAGCCGTGAGCGATGAAGCCGAGATTTAACGGCTGGAGTGGAAATATCCATGATATCACCGACTTCTTTATTAGAGAGGCCATCAATATCTCGTAGAATAAAGACGGCGCGATATTCATCTGGCAGGCGTGTGATAGCTGTTTCCAGCGCTTCGCGAAGTTCGTTGCTGACGGCACGGGCGTCACAGCGGGCATCGTAGGTAAACTGCTGACTAAGGGCCTTGTTTTGAATCTGTGGAGCCAGGTCATCAAGCGACACACTGTGGTCCTGTCGGCGTTTTCTGAGCTTCATGAAAGCGGCGTTAACTGTAATACGGTAAAGCCAGCTGGAGAATTTTGCTTTTCCCTCAAATCCGGCAATTTTTCTATGGACTGTGACAAAAACGTCCTGAAGAACTTCTTCGGCGTCTTCGGCACTTCGGGTAAGGCGCATTGCCAAGTTATATACCTTGGTTTCGTAGCGCTTGAGTAGAGTTTCAAAACTGAGTGAGCAACCTTTGGTAAAACGTTCAATCAGCACTTCGTCGCTAATTTGAGAGGTTTGATTCTTGCTCATTTCTCTATGGCCTCCTTTTCCGGTTTCAGGGTGGAAGGAGGAGAGAATTGTTCCTCGTTCCGCGTGATGGCCAACCTAGCGCAGTTGTTAGGGATTTTTGTCACGGATTTGTAATAAGATATTGCACTTATTGTAAAAAAGCGGGAGGGCGAATTTCACAAGAAGCGGTCGTTGCATTCGTAAATTCACGGGTAAAATTCGTTTCAAGCGTGAACTTACGTGCAATTTCCGGGTTAGCGGGCGCGGAGAGGGACGACATTTGAAATTGCCGGTCCTTCGTTTGCTCTGCCAAGGTCACTTTCTTCCGGGTCTTCGCAGAGTGGTGCACCTACTGGAGACAGGCCGAGACGACTGAAAATACCGACTCCAAGGCCGACCTGCGTTTCTTCCCATGAGGTCATTTCACGGTTGAGAGCTGGATTGTGGCGATTGGCGACTCTCCAGAAGGCGTATCGGCCACTAGGTGAGGTAAATGCGGCGCTAAGGACCCAGTTTTCGCCAATCTGGTTTACCGAGAAGCTGTAATCTTCTCCTTCTTCCAGAAGAAAATGTTGGAAAAGGAGTGAGGACCAACGTCGGCGCAGGCGATAAGCAGTGAACATATCTTTCCAGTTGCAGGAGATCGTTGTCGAGGATTGTTCGGCTTGGAGAACAGTTTCAGAAGTTTTTTTGCCATTTGTCTTGAAAATCCACATACTGCACCCTCCAAACAGGAACCTTGCGTTGTTACGGGATTGTCGATCAAGTCGTCACTTCCACGCCTGATGGCTGGTGAAGCTGAGGATATGTTCGCTCCCTGCAGTGGATAAACTCGTCACCGGAGCGAGGGAACTTTAGTTTATTGATCAAAGTAGAAGGTGCAGAACATGCATAGTGGAAGCTGGTCGGAAGAGGCCTCAATGCTCTCTAATTGTCAGGAAACATTAACTATATCTAGTGGATCGCTGGTCCTTCTCGATCAGTTCATGTTAGGGAATCAACAATTTTTTACATTTCTTGACAATAGCGGTATTGAAACTGCCGTGGGGCGTTTCGGCGGCGTAATCGCTGAGCTGCCTAACGGCACGTATCGAGTTTATCGCGACCATCTTGAGCAGTTGATAGTTGTTTTTCTCGAGCCTGAGGAAGGTTTGAATGAGGATAACCTTTACGACATTGTGGAGCACGTTTCTGCCGCACGCATGGGCTGCAAAGCTGAGGGAAGGGTTTTTGTCGAGACCCGATGTCTTGTTCTTTTCGATAAAGTACTGTTGGAGAATAAGCCAATTCTTGAGCAGTTCGCTGAGATGCGACGCAGGCGCGAAGAAAAGCAATCGCGAGATTTTCTCAGGGATCAAGGTGCGGCAGTCCGGTATGGCTTTGAGCGAAATGGCGATGTCCTTGTCGCTGAACGGATGGACAAAGGTGATCTTCCCGTCCTGGCGCTTTGGCCGGTGGCGACACAGGTGACGGAATAATTTCAGTAATTCGAGTAAGTTGCTCGATTCAGGCGGCTGCTATTACCCACAAGTTCCCGACCAGATTACCTTGTTGCGATTGGAGATCGAACAGAGGTAATGTTCTTGCAAAGTGGGCGTATTTAAAATCACTCCCAGCATGCAGACGGCAATACCGGGGGTGCAGAGCTCCAGCTCTGCGCCAATTCGCGGCAGATTTGCAACTTGGCGGGAGATATGAATTGCAGCAGAGCTGGAGCTCTGCTGCCCCACTGAGCCACTATTTTCGTTCCTGCGGACTTGTGGGTAATAGCAAGCCTTCGGGGGGGGGCATTTCAGCCTCAGTTGGGACGTCTGTTTCTAGCCTTGGGGTGATATTGCCTCATGATTTTTTCTTTGAAATTTAATTTTTTGCCGGTAGAGCGGGACGAGCTGGTTGTCTGAAGTTTTTGAGACAATCGCTTGAGGTTTTCTCATTGTTGTTTTTTTTGTGCAGGGATACCTGCAAGGGGAAGGTTATGAGAACTGAAACATTTGCCAGGGATAAATCTCCCGAATACGCCCTTATGCTCTGTCTTTTGGCTGGATTGTTTGACGAAGGCAGTGAGGATAAGTTTTCTCAACACCTGGGTCAAAAGGTAACAGCCGAAATTGAGGCTCAGAGGCTGGGGGTTGAAGATTGTGCTGATGGCGACTGCCTGAAAGCTCAGCATCGTCTGGATGTATTTGGTCGGTATTACAACTATTACATGGATCAGCTGGAGGCTCTGGAAGGCGATCATCGTAAGGTGATTAAAGTCACGATGAACATTCTGGCGATGAACATTCAACCAAAAGTTAAGCCAGAAATCCGGGAACTGCTTGAGTCTAAATTGCCGGAACTGGACTCTCCTATGCCGAGCGAGCAGGAAGGGCGCAATTTTGAGGTCATTCTGCATGCTCTGGAGGCCTTGGCCGCGACTTGAGCTCTCGTCTGTGAATTCTCTTGTGGGTAACTTCCATGAGAGAATTCGCGACCGCGGCAGGGTTATCAAAGAGCGCAACATCCGGGCAAGACGCGTCAGAATAGTTCGCTTTAAGCCACTGGATTATTCGGTTTTTTATTCAATTCGATTGTCTCTGTTCCCTTTGTCATATCTTGCCCACTCGCTTGAGACTCAGGCCCCAGCGCGTTATAGTCCCGCCCCAATCTACAACGGCTCTGTGTATGGGCACATTGTTGCCTTCCATATGAGGAATCAGCATTTTGCAGTTTGGATACCGGTTTAGTCGATAATTGTAATCTACTCAGGCGAGCTGCTTTGTGCAGCTGGCGCTAAATTTTCTGGAGAACCACGAATGGCAATCGAAATCAAAATGCCACAGCTCAGCGACACTATGGATCAGGGGACTATTCTTACCTGGTTGATTCAGGAAGGTGAAACCGTAGAGCGTGGTGATGCGCTTGCCGAGGTGGCAACAGACAAAGCTGACCTTGAGATAGAGTCTTTCCATGACGGGAAGTTGCTCAAGGTGTTGGCTCCGGTTGGCGCCAAAGTCAAGGTTGGCGAAGTGATTGCCCTTATTGGCGAAGCAGGTGAAGTGGCTGGTGAAAGTGTTGCGTCGGCAAAAAGCCAGGTTACGGAAGTGGTGCAACCAGCAGCACCAGTCGTTGCGGCTTCTTCTTCGGTCTCTTCGTTCAGCTCCGAGATACCTGTCGCTTCAGCCGTCAAGGCCGATGAGAGTGAGCGATTGCGCATTTCTCCTCTGGCACGCAACCTGGCTCAGGTAACAGGAGTTGATGTTACCGGTATTAACGGCTCCGGAGAAGGCGGCCGTATCGTCAAGCGCGATGTTGAAGCAGTGGCCGGTAATGTCAAGCAGGTAGCAGTAGCTCCTGCCTCTCCGGCTCCGATTACCCGCTCGTCTGTATCAGCTGCTCCGGCAGCAACTTCGGTATCCTCAGCCGCTCCGGTCGTTTCTGCTTCAGCGGCTGCGTCAAATGAACCGCTGAGTCGTATGCGTTCGGCGATTGCTGCACTGATGGTCGAATCAAAGACGACAATCCCACACTTCCAGATGACAACCCGTGTCATGGTTGATGAGCTGATGGCACTGCGCAACACGCTCAAGTCATTGCCGCAGTATGAAGGGATTACTTTTAACCATTTGTTGCTGAAGGCGGTTGCTTTGGCACTTCGCGCCGTCCCGCGTATCAACGCGCACTACAAGGATGGCTCACTTGTTCAGCCAGCAGATATTAATATCGGTATTGTAACAGCTCTTGATGACGGTTTACTGATACCAGTATTGAAGAGCGTTGATACTTTGTCGCTTTCTGATGTTGTTGGCGAAGCTAAAGGTCTGGTGCAGCGTGCCCGTTCTGGCCGTCCAAAGCCGACTGATCTTGTCGGTGCAACCTTTAGTGTTTCCAATGTTGGTAATCTTCAGGTTGAAAGTTTTTCAGCGATTATCAGTCCGGGGCAGGGAGCGATTCTGGCTGTTGGCGCAATTCAGGATGAAGCTGTTGTTGTGGGTGGGACGCTTAAGGCAGCAAAGGTGATGCGGCTTACGGTATCTGTTGATCATCGTATTATTGATGGAGTTGTTGGCGGGCAGTTTCTAACTGAGTTGAATCGGATTCTCAGCAATCCAGTTTTGATCTTGGCATAAGGCAAACATGACATCCTTGTTGGTGCTCGATCGCTCACTTGAGGATTACAACAGTTCTCTGGCTCTTCAGGATTACCTGGTGCGTGAGCGCGTCAAAGATCGCTCTTTGCCAGATGCGTTGGTGCTGGTTGAACACAGCGAAGTTTATACCATGGGGCGCTCCAGCGCTTCATTAAGAAACGAAGCGCTGGCATCACCACTTGCGGCTGAGTTGCCGTTACTTCCCTACATCTCCTGGGTCGAAACGAACCGTGGTGGGCAGGTGACTTTTCATGGACCGGGACAGCTTGTTGGTTATCCGGTTTTTGATCTGGAGCGCCACGGAAAGGATGTTCATGTTTTTCTGCGTGGCATTGAGCAGGCAATTGTTGTTGCCTTGGGAAAGTTTGGATTTTACGCAACGACAAGGGATGGGCTGACAGGAGTCTGGTTGCAGCTTCCGTCAAATAGTGAAGTTGATGGCGAGCAACCGGTGGTTTGGCGCAAGATCGCCAGTATCGGTATTGGTCTGAAGAAATGGGTAAGTTATCACGGATTTTCGATAAACGTTGATAATGATTTACGCTATTTCAAAGCAGTATCACCTTGTGGAATGGAGGGTGAGCTAGTTACTTCCTTGAAAGAGGCGGGCGAATTTCTGGAAATTCCTTGTCCGCAAATGACAGAGGTTAAGAAGGCAGTTCGGGAAGCTTTTTGTCAGACGTTTGGTTTTATCAGTGGCGAAGACACTACGGCCAGTATTCGCAGGCGTCCCAGTTGGCTCAAGGTGCGCCCCGGGCAACAGCTTGATATCAATAAAACAGGCGATGTTGTGCGAAGTAATGGACTGGTGACCGTATGCGAGGAAGCGAAGTGCCCGAATATTGGTGAATGCTGGGCGCATAGTACCGCGACATTTATGATCATGGGTGAGCTGTGCACAAGGCGTTGTGGTTTTTGTTCGGTTCAGGATGGCTACCTTGCAAATCTGGTCCAGCTTGATCAGTTTGAACCGTTTCGTGTTGCTCGTGCTGCTGCCGAATTGTCACTCAAGCATGTTGTTATCACATCAGTGAATCGCGATGATTTGCCGGATATGGGAGCAGGGCATTTTGATCAGACTGTTCGGGCCTTGGCCAGGCAGGTTCCGGGAATAAAAATTGAATTGCTGATTCCCGATCTCCAGGGAAGAAAGGAGCTGTTGCAGACAATCTTGTCCAGCGACAGAGTGAATGTGCTCAGTCATAACGTCGAAACGGTGCCTAGGCTGTATGGTCGTGTGAGACCAGGCGCACGTTTTGTGCGATCGCTGGATGTTCTGAAATGGGTCAAGGAGTTGAAGTCAAACGTTCGTTCCAAGACTGGGCTGATGGTTGGGCTTGGCGAAACATTCGATGATTTGCTGTCGGTGATGGATACTCTTCGAGAAGTCGATTGTGATGTTTTGACTATCGGACAGTATTTACAACCAACCGCAAAGCAGCTGCCAATTGTTAAATACTACACCCCGGAAGAGTTCGCCTATCTGCGAGACGAGGGCTTAAAACGAGGATTCCGCCACGTTGAGTCCTCCCCTTTTGTCAGAAGTTCCTATCATGCCTGGAAGCATGTCGAAGATGATCCTGTACCTCGGCACGAGCGTCTTGCGATAATATGAAAAATGGAGCCAGGGGTTCGCGCAGACGAAGGCTGGTGTTCTATTCTTCCGCCTTCTTGCTTCTTGTCCTCGTGACGTTGCTTGTCCCCCTGTTTGCCGCACGTTTTCTCGGTCAATTTCTTCATGATGAGTTTATGCGCGGCACAGGTTGTCTGGTGTCTCTCTCTCATCCTCAGGTTCGATTTTTTCCTGTAAGAGCATCCGTCGAGGATGTGCAAATTAATTGTCCGTCGGATATCGGTAAGGAGCGTGAGAGTGGCTTAACGGCCAGGAGAGTTTCGGCGCAACTTAACCTGACGTCCCTTCTGGACCGACGAGTTGAAATTACCCGCCTGGATTTGGATGATTTCTTTGTTCAGAGTGAAAATTCAGATTCGTTTACTCGCACCTTTGACTTTCTATTTTTGCCTAATCCGAAAAAGAAGAAATCGGATGAGCAGGAGCGCTGGAAGGTTATTGTCAATGTAGTTTCTTTTCGTACCCCGGTTGCTCCCTCGATTTTTCGTTACGAAGCCAATTTGTACTCTATCTCTAATGCTGAGTTTGTCGGGGTGCGTCGGCCTTTGCAACCTGACGATCCATTTGAAATTTCCCTTAAATCCGACAAGGTAGAAATGTTCAGGAGTGGAGATGGACAGGCATTGGCCAGTGTTCGGGATGTGGAAGCCGCAATTGAGATAAACGATCGACAATTTTTATTAAAAGAATTGAAGGGCAATGGTGGTCACGATTTGCGAATTTTGCTCAAGCAGGCAGAGTTTGCCAAGAAAGGACAGCGTGATTTTGATTTGACGATCGCGTTTGAAGGAGATCTTGCCGAGCTCCCAGAGGTTGTCCCGGCTTTGGGGTCGCTGAAGTCCTATTTGACGAGCAGCGGCAAAATCGTGCTTGGGGTGAAGGGGGCACTTGCGACCGAAGATATTCACTTCTCAACTAAGTTGGATTCAGGGCTTGGTTATGTTTTTCGAGTCGGTAGATACTGCACCGCGAGCACACTTGGTTTTAGCGGGTATTATAGACCCGGTCAGTTAAGTTTGAGTGAGTTGCAGTTTGGCGATGAGACGGCAAAGGGTAAGATACTTTACGATTTGTTCCGAGACAGGTGGGGTACATTTTCTGTCGTTCTTCCATTTCTATCTGGGAAGACGGAGACAGGAAATCGCCCATTACGTATATGCACGATTGACGATGGTGGATCGTTGAAACAGAGGCCGTCAGAACCGCTATTATCGGAACAGGGGTTGCCTGAATGGTTTCCTGAAAGCATGGAACTTTTTTCAGACGACTCCGGAGTGCTTAAACTTCGTCTGATATTGCCAGGCGGGCAGGCACAGGTCCTGGTGCTAAAACCAAATCCATCAACCCTGGAAGCCGAATTTGAGGGGAGCACCAGAGGGCAGCTTGATTTAAGTTACTCCGATGGAACAATCGGACTCAAAGATTTCACCGTCGCTTCAGTGCGAGCTCATGCGGTTATTGATCTTTTGCAAGGAATTTTGCCAGATACTAATTATTCCCGATTTTACGGTGTGGTCGCTGATAACAGTAATCTCGATTTGCGTGTTAACGGAACGGTCAGGCGTAATGGGAAGGGAGACTATTCCCTTAACTCTTCCGACCTTACAGTCTCCGGTGGATTGTCTCATGTTTACCCTACTTACCTCGATGGGATGTTTGCGGTAGATATGACACTGGGCTCAGGAAAGGGGACAAATGCCATAATTTCGATCCAGACTGCGGCGGGAAGAGTTGATGGCGAACTGTCGATAGCTGTTGATTCCAAGGTTAGATGGCAGGTTACTGGTAAGGCATTAAGGCTTGGAGAGCTGCCTGTTTTGCGCCAATTGCCAATAAGGGAGGACCTGCTTTCCGATTTTTCATTCTCTGGGACCGAAGGAGGGGCAGGAGAGATATCGGGAGAGTTGAATAGTTATTTGCCTGGTGCGGTAGAGGTGACTGATTCGGAGAATACTCCTGTTTTGCAAGCATTGGTTAGTGGTGACGGATTCACGGGCGCGGGGCATCGTCGGTTGAAAGTTGATCTTGAGAATGCAAGGTCGAGCTTGAAGGGGAGTTTGCTGCTTGGTGAAAAAGGCGACAAAGATTTTTCTTTGGGGTTGAATGTTGTTGAGTTGAGCTACGATGATGTCCGACAGATACTTAGCCGGGCGCTGATTGCACCATTGTCGGCAGAGGATCGGATCTCTGCAGTTGTGAACTACCGGGGTGAACGGGATCGTCCTCTCTTGGGTAGTGGCAAGATTGATGTCTCCTCTTTGAGAGTGGCCTCTCCAATTGGTGATTTGGATGTGAAAGAGGCGAGTATTCTTGCTCGAGATGGTCGTTTTGATGTCGATCGCCTTAAGTTGGTTACTCCAGCCGGAGAGCTTGAGGTATCAGGTAATTTCCACAGTTCGGGAACGATGGCACTTGTTACAAGTGGTGATTTGCAGCTTTTTATTCCTGCGTTAGGTGGTTTACGTAGTATTTCTGCACGTAGCCATCTGGATCTCGGTCTTTCCGGTAGTTTTTCTGACCCGGTGCTCGCGGGGCAAGTCGAAGTTGACAATGGTTCAGTTGCTGTAGCTGATTCTACAGTGCCTCTGCGGTTTGATGATATTCATGCGTCGCTTGCGATCGATCGTAGCAGGCTGACTGTGGAAAGTTTGAGTGGGCATATTGGCGGCGGCCAGTTTACTTTTAAGGGAACGATTGAAGACATGTTCGCTTTTGAAAGTGCTCAAAAGCAGTTTAATTTTGATTTTCATGATGTGAGTCTATCACCAGTGGCACAATCGGCTTTCGAGGTCCAGGGGGATTTTTCATATTTGGAAAATTCAGATACGCCGTTTAAGAAAGATCTGAAGGGTACAATACGTGTTGAGCGTGCCTCATATCGTCGTGATATCGGACTTGCTGACTTTTTCAGGCCAGTTTTGGCGTTTGTCGGAGTTGGCTATGGAGGTCAGGAAGAGTCGGCTGATGGTCGTTCAGATGGCGGCCTGCCGAAGGATTTGGACCTCGATATCAGTCTGACGGCCGAAGATTCTCTTGTTGAGACAAATCTCCTTTCAGCAGAACTTTTTGCCAGATTGAATTTGCGTCGAGATTCCAGTGCGGACGACAGTGATGCAGAACTTTCGCTTCAAGGGGAAATGGGAGTCGTTGATGGAAAGTTTGGCTATAAAGGGGTTTTGTTTGATATTTTGCGCGGGAACGTTTCGTTTGATCGGGCTGGTTTTGTTGGGGAGCCATTTGTTGATGTTCTTGGCGAAACGATGCTCCGTGATGCCGAGGGGGATGAGCATTTTATTCAATTGTCCGTGTACGGGCCACTTGAGAGTTATAAAATTAAACTTGATAGTGACTCAGGTCTGTCTGAGGCAGAAATTTCCAGTCTGATGTTTCAGAATGCTCAGGGCGAGGGAATTAGCCTTACCAAGGCAGACGATCTTGACGACCTTGTGACTCTTATCAATCCCTTCTCTTATTATAATTTTACTGATCGGCTCCAAGGCTTTTCGCACTTCTCCGAAGTAAAGGTGACACCGGCATTTTCACTGGAGTCAGGAGAGATCACAGCGTTTATTCAGGCCAGTCGCCCACTTTGGGGTTCGCTCGATATAGTTGGCGAACGCGATTTATTTACCGGCAGCAGTATTTTGCGTTTTGAGTATCCACTTTTGCCATACGTGAATATTTTGCTCGGTTGGCAGTCTTTGCAACGAGTTAATCAGGATAGCAGTGCGGGGTCGCTATTTACCGGCATTGATTTTCATTACGAATTTTTCGGAACATCGATATTTCCGGAGGAATTCTGGAGATGAGAAAACTTAGTTTATGGCTTCTTTTTTACTTGGCTCTGGTGACACCTGTTGATGTTCTGGCTCAACAACAGGCAATTGTCAGCCATGTCTCAATTAGTGGTGTAGATGCAGCAGACTATCATAGTGTCGTCACCGTCAGCGGTTTAAGGCTTGGCGACAGTTATAGCGAGGAGCAGGTCAATGCTGCCGTAGAAAAGATCAAACGATTTTATCGAAGAAAGGCATATTATCGCGCGGAGGTTTTTATTCTGAAGCCCCATCAAATGGGGAGAGGGTTGGTGGAAGTTCGTTTGAAGGTCAGAATGGGGAAACCGTTACTTGTGAGTTCAGTCGCAGTAGTTGGGGATCTGCCAGAAGAACTGGAGGACGCTATCGGCAATGAACTGGGGCGTTTGCCGGGAAGACCGGCAACGCGTGCGTTACTTCAGCGTGTGCGGCAGGGGGTTGAGGGAGTGCTATATGACGGAGGTTATTATCAGTCAGTTGTGCGTGCTCTGCCATTTGAAGAAAATTCTTCTGGGGTGGAGGCGGTGTTTCGGATCCGTGGGCAGAAGAGAGTTGATATTGAATTTAGCGGTAATGAGCTTTTCTCTGGGGAACAGTTAAAGCAACAGATTTTATCCCGAGATGCCGGAAGATTTGGTGCGGTGTTTGATGTCGAGTTCCTTCGACAGCAGTTGGAGGAGGTATATCGCTCGCAGGGATATATGGACGTCAGGGTTCGCTTGCGAGATGACGAAACTCAGGAGTCTCGGCGTTTGGTCAAACTTCATATCAGCGAAGGTGGTCAATTCGAGACTGCTGATATCGAAATACGAGGTTTATATTCACTTGAGGAACAAGAGATTCTCGATGCCTTAATATTGCCTGAAAGTGGTTTTTGGGCTTGGGTGATGTCGCGCAGACCTTATTATTCTCGTTCGCAGATGACGGAATATGCTAGCCGGTTACAGGTGTATTATCGCGATCAAGGATATCCTCAAGCCTTGGTTACAGGAGAAATTGAAATTGATCGAGACGCTGAGATTGTTGTTCCCTACATCCAGATTAATGAAGGTGAGGCGGTAATTCTGAATGAACTGAGAGCAGATTGTCCTCCCCTCGAGTCCTATATCCGCGATGTTTTGCCGAGTAAGGGTGTTTGCTTGCATTGTCCAGTCCGCAGGACTGTGTTGCGTGAGATACGTAAAGAGATGCAGCAGGACTTGGGAGATCTTGGTTATCCTGTGTCGAGCGTCAAGAGTCGAATTTTGGATGATGGCGTATTAGAGTTGTCCTGTCATACTGGTGCTAAAACCGTAGTAGGAGAGGTTTTTTATCGAGGTATGAGCCTTGTTGCCGAGGAGGATATTGCGGCGGCGGCACAAATTGAATCTGGTCAAGCTTGGAGGCCACAAGACCTAAGGGCTGCCGAGAGAAGAATATTTCGTTTGGGTTTTTTCCGTCGCGTGTCTCTTCGACCGTTTGATGGGACGCTTGATGGCACGAAAGAGGATTTATTGATTGAGGTGGTTGAGCGAGAAACGGGTACAGTTAAGGCGGCGGTTTCTGTGGATAGTGAAGATGGTTTGCATCTTAATTTGGAAACTAACCAGAAGAACTTTGCTGGTAGCGGTAATGGGGTCAGGTTCGCGGCGGATGGTTTTGTGCGGAGTGGGAACAAATTTTTTGACGCGGCGCGACTTCGTGGACTCTACAGTATCCCCACTGCCTTTGGTGGTAATGGGGAGATGTTTCTTGAAGCGTATACCCGTTATGCCATAAAGTTTGAGAATCATTTCAGTAGTGATCGTGTCGGTGGGAAATTGAACTATCGCTTACCTGTAGCTGAGAGATTATCGGCAGAATCAGGATTGGATTTTTATAATGAAAATCTTTCTGATGTGGATCCTTCAGTGATTCTTGGTGGATTTGATACTGGCGGGGTGTTTTATTCGAGTCTGTTTTTTAATTTGAAGCTGGATCAGCGGAATGATGCCTTTCATACTCAACGTGGCTGGATGACTGAGGCAGGGGCCAATATTTTCAGTCGCTACACGGGCAGTGAAGCTGATTTTCTGGCCTTACATGCCGAGCAGAGTAAGTGGTGGTCACTAGGTTCCAGTATCTCTTTGGCGCTTAAGCTGGGAGTTCAGTCGCTTTTGCCCACAGGTGAAGAGCAGCTTATACCGCTGGGGCAGAGGCTTTTCCTTGGTGGGCGCAGTTCGCTTAGGGGGTTCTCTCGGGCCAGCGTTTCATCTTTAAGCAGGACAGGTGAGGCGCTTGGTGGAGATTTTGCCCTGTATACTCGCAGTGAGTTGGAGTTCCCACTGGTGGATAATTTCTCCTGGAGTATTTTTACTGATTTGGGGCATGTGTATTTGTTTCACAAAGGGGATTCCGCTGACGCGGTGGTGCAGGAGAGTTTTCTCTCGGACATTGCAGTTTCACCAGGAGTGGGTTTGCACTACCTTACTCCGATCGGTCCGCTGAGTCTGGAGGTTGCCCAGGGGTTGAGGAAAGGCCAAGGGACTGCAGATTTTCGAATTCTCGTGGGAATTGGCAGCAGTATTTAAAAGCCGGGCTTGTCCATAATTGATGCAATTACTTTGGTTGCTATTGTCGTGCTTGCTGGTTATACAACTTTCATCCGTGAACATACGGGCAATTTCCGGGGTACAGTCCTGAGACTAACTAGAATGGAGGAACATATGGCTGCTAACGCAATTGAAGTAACTGATGCCAATTTTGAAGAAGTTGTAATTAATTCCGACATCCCGGTGGTTGTTGATTTTTGGGCCCCATGGTGTGGTCCTTGCGTTACCGCGGCGCCAGCAGTTGACGAAATTGCAGCCGAGCTCAAAGGTAAGCTCAAGGTTTGCAAGATGAATGTTGATGTTAATCGAAATACTCCGGTGAAGTACAATGTTCGATCTATCCCGAACTTTATTGTCTTCAAGGGCGGAGCACTGCAAGAGCAATTTGCCGGCTTTTCTTCCAAGGATCAGCTGAAGAAAACGGTTGAAAAATATCTCTAAGAGATGAAATGAAGAATTCTATTTGCGTTAATGGCGAGAATATTGAAGTTCGGGCAACCAATCTGGATGAGCTTGTCGCGGAACTCGGGCTCTCCGGCAAGCAGATAGCCCTGGAGCAGAACGGGGTCATTGTGCCGCGTTCTGCTTATAGCGCAACTGAACTTGCCCCCGGGGATAAATTGGAAATCGTTCATTGCGTTGCAGGGGGATGAAGATGGGGGTTACTACAGCAGATATTGAGCAAGTGCTGGAGAAAGATAGTTTCTCCATCGGTGGATATAGTTTCAGTTCCCGGCTTATCGTGGGTTCGGGCAAGTATAAAGACTTTGCTGAAACGAGAGAGGCCACGATTGCCTCTGGTTCACAGATGATAACTGTTGCTGTGCGTCGGGTGAATATCACCGATCCCACCAAAGAGTCGCTCTGGGACTATCTTCGTGACATTCCAGAATTAAGAATTCTTCCGAATACTGCTGGTTGCTACACAGTTGAAGATTGTCTTCGCACGGCGCGTTTGGCACGGGCTGCTGGAGTTGGTGATTTCGTTAAGGTGGAGGTCATCGGTGACGAGAAGACCCTTTATCCGGATAACGAATGTACAATTGAAGCGGTGCGGGTTTTAAGCAAAGAGGGTTTTATTTGCCTTCCCTACATTACCGATGATCCAATCGTAGCGCGTAAATGTGTCGATGCTGGTGCAAGTGCTGTGATGCCTCTGGCCGCTCCTATTGGCAGTGGCCTCGGTTTACAGAATATTTATAACCTCGCAATTATTATCGAACAATCACCTGTGCCGGTGATTGTTGATGCTGGAGTCGGCACGGCCTCTGATGCGGCAAGATGTCTTGAATTGGGCGCTTCTGCCGTGCTGACGAATTCGGCAATTGCTTGCGCCCAGAATCCTGTAATGATGGCCCGGGCGATGCGTGATGGAGTGCGTGCCGGTCGTGCGGCTTTCCTCGCAGGGCGAATGCCGATGAAGTTATACGCAAATGCAACAACGTCATTGTCAGGGCTCAGCCCACGTTTGTCCGCCTGAAGTGTCGACCCGTTTTCTTTATCTGATTACCGATGGTGGGCCGTTGCGGATGGGCGGTCGACTTCATTCCGTGCTTGGAAATATCATTTCTGCTTACGGCAATCATATTCTTGCCGTTCAGATTCGCGAACAGGTGGGCGATATCCCTGCGACTGATGAAGACGTGTTGGGACTCGGTCGTTCGATACGCTCATGTTTAAAGGATCAGGGTGTGAAGTTGATAGTCAGCCGTCGCCTTGATTTGGCATTGGCGATGGGTGCAGATGCTGTCCATCTTGGTTCTAACCTTACTTCAAGCGGCTATTTTGACACTTCGGCATTACATGCCGCACATCAGGGCAAATTGGAGGCTGGTGTTTCAGTTCATTCGCTTGATGAGGCGATCGTCGCTAATCGCGCCGGAGCCGATTATCTGCTGTTGAGTCCTGTTTTTCCGACGATTTCCAAGTCTATGGACAGAAGGTTGGCGTTGTCGCCCACAGGAGTTTCAGCTATTCGCCAACAGGTTAAGGGACCTTTGATAGGCCTGGGCGGTATTGATTCGGAGAATTTTTCTGAAGTGATGTCTGCCGGAGCAGATGCGGTAGCAGTTATTGGTTCTGTATTTTGTGCTTCAGATCCATTGGCGGCGATAGCTTCGTTTGTTGAGGCGCGGAAGAGGTGGCGGTAGGCTGGGCATGATTAGGACCACCCCGCCCTGACGGGCACCCCTCCGGAGGAGGGGAATATAATTCCCCACGATTTAATTCCTCTCAAGCCGACAACGGGCTGATTTTTTGAAGGTGGGGAATATAATTTGAAGAATTACGAAAATTGTACAGAGCTCCTAGCGATAAGCGCTAGAGAGTTTCGTAATATCAATTTCCCGGTGATAGGTTGCAGCCGAGAAGGTTGCCGCTTTTGGCATCGGTGATCAATTCCCCTTGATCGGAGGGGTGGCAGGCGCAGCCGCGAAGGTTGCCGTTTTTGGTATCGGTGATCAATTCCCCTCCATCGGAGGGGTGGCAGGCGCAGCCTGACGGGGTGGTGGAAATGCGTAAAACAAAACACTACAAGTCTTTACCTTTCAACCCTGCGTTAAGGGATAAAGCCAAAGCTTTACGTAAAGCAGGTATGTTGCATGAAACATTCCTGTGGCTTGAATTAAAAGGTAAAAAATTGCACGGGCTGGACTTTGATCGTCAAAAAATCATAGGTAACTATATTGTCGATTTTTACTGTGCCGAAAAAACTACAGTGATTGAAGTAGATGGCAGCTCTCATGACGGCAAGCAGCTTGAGGATGCTAATCGAGATGCGTATTTGAATGGTTTGGGCCTGACTGTGGTTCGTTTGCTGGCAATAGATGTGTTGCAGAATATTGAAGGGGTTGTAGCTTTCTTAAGGGACCACCCCGCCCTGACGGGCACCCCTCCGGAGGAGGGGAATATAATTCCCCACGATTTAATTCCTCTCAAGCCGACAACGGGCTGATTTTTTGAAGGTGGGGAATATAATTTGAAGAATTACGAAAATTGTACAGAGCTCCTAGCGATAAGCGCTAGAGAGTTTCGTAATATCAATTTCCCGGTGGCAGGCGCAGCCGCGAAGGTTGCCGTTTTTGGTATCGGTGATCAATTCCCCTCCATCGGAGGGGTGGCAGGCGCAGCCGCGAAGGTTGCCGCTTTTGGCATCGGTGATCAATTCCCCTCCATCGGAGGGGTGGCAGGCGCAGCCGCGAAGGTTGCCGTTTTTGGTATCGGTGATCAATTCCCCTCCATCGGAGGGGTGGCAGGCGTAGCCTGACGGGGTGGTGGAAATGCGTAACCTGTGCAGCCGAGCTGGCGTGCAATTTGAGGGTTAGTTGGTTTGTCCGCCCGGGATTTCATTTAATGCTCGAGCAAGGATTTCCAATTTTTGTACGCCAAGGTTTTGAGCCGTATCAAGGGCCTTGACGACAAAGTGGTGTGGGGTCTCCTGGTCTGCGTTAATGACTAGCGAGGCAGATTTTGCTTTTTCCAGTAGCCCGCAGAGATTTTTTTCCAGAGATGCGCTATCGCAGCCCATATCGCCCGCCGTCATTGTTCCTTTACTGTCTATGGAAAGTGTAACAGGCTCATTTTTTTCTGCGGCCTTTCCTCCGCTGGCCCCAGGTAATTTGATATCGAGATGTTTTGTTTCGTCAAAGGTGGTTGTCACCATGAAGAAGATAAGAAGATTGAATACGACATCAATCATTGGAGTGAGGTTAATTTCGTCGTTCTGCAGAGTGCGTTTGTGGCGAAAGTTCATGGCCTGTTGCCTTTTAACGGATTGTCGCAGCAGAGTCGTTCGATCTTTTCTGGTCGCTTGATGATCTTACGGACAGGGCGTGGCATACTTCGGCGGACCATATTTCCAAAGTGTCGCTGATTTCTTCAGTGCGGGCGAGAAAGTAGCGGTAGAAAATAGTGCTCGGTATGGCGACAACAAGGCCAAAGGCGGTGGTCAGCAGCGCTGCAGAGATACCGCCGGAAAGTGCCGTTGCATTGCCTATGCCCTCCATGTGCAAGACAGAAAAGGTCTCAATCATGCCAAAGACTGTGCCGAGCAAACCGAGCAGTGGAGCAACGGTAGCGACGGTCGAGAGAATGGCCAGAAAGCGATCGAGCTCAACATTAAGTGCGCGCCCGCGGATTTCGGCTCTTTGCCAGAGCTCCTCTCGAGATTCATGGCTATGAGCCAGGAGTTCGGCAAAGATTCTGCCGGCCATGGACGGTGATTGTTCGGCGACAATTAACGCCTGTTGTTCCTGCCCATCAAGGAGGAGGCTGATGATTCGCGTTCGTAGCGCATTTGGTGCAGCCTGCTGAGCCTTGGGTCCCCAGAGAAGGCGATAGATGATCACGGTCAGAGAGAGGATGGAGCAAGCCAGCAGCGGATACATAACCCATCCGCCTCTGGAGATAATTTCGAAAAAGTTTAAAAAAGCCATTGGTGTAATGGTAGCGCCTAATTTATATCGTATTCAAAAGCCAGGTTGCACAAGGTTGTACCGTGCGATTGTCGAATGGTTAGGCGCGGTATACAACTGATGCTCTCATTGCCATAGGAAAGCAGTTCCCAGAGGTCGTTTAATACCTCAATAAGTAAGGTTTTACTACAGTGGCTCTCTGCTTGGCCCGGTGGTATGTCCCGCATAAGTTCTATAGCAGCATTCTCAGAGAATTCCGTTGAGTCTTCTGGGCGGAATGGATTAATACTTGGATTATGAGTTATTTGCTTAAATACCTTAGGGCAGCGTTGGTTCCGGTCTGTATTGCTTTGGCCGCGACAGGTGATGCCGATATTTTTTCTGCCATCATGATGATTGCTGCGATTGTGGCAATTTATTTGATGCCAAAGGATAACGGCAGCCTTTTTTTTGCCGGAGCGCTAATATATGCACTCTGTTTTTCCTGGCTGGCCGGAACCCTTGAGCGTTTTGGTGGCTTCCCTGCAACAGTAGCCTTTCTGCTTTTTCTGCTTTTTATTTTTCTCTCGGCTTTGCAGATGGTGTTTTTTGGGGCGCTTTTTCGCGCGGAGATTTACCCGCGATTTTTTCGACAACTGGGTCTGGTCTTTCCTTTGGCTTGGACAGGAGTGGACTTTTTGATGCCGAAGATGTTTCCCTGGACCCCGGCACATTTTTTGTTGGCGATTAAACCTGTTGCATTGCTGGCCAGTGTGGTTGGACCCTATGGACTGACTTTTCTTTGTTGCTGGGCAGCGGAGAACTCCATAAGGGGTATTTTGGAGTTTCAACGAAAAGGGAAGATGAAACGCTTTGCTTTGACGTTTACTATCATCACATTGTCTTGTTCATTCGGTTATTATCTTCAAGTGAGGTTGGACCATGTAACGCAGCATGCACAGCGGATCTCTGTGGCGTTGGTGCAAGGTAATCTCTCTACTGAGACAAAAGGCAAGAGCAGTTATTTAAAAGCAAATCTTGCCGAGTATGTAAGGCTTAGCGAGAAGCGCAATGTCGATTTACTCGTCTGGCCGGAAAGCGTGATGAGCACCTGGACGCCTGTTAATATGGAAAATATTCGTGACACGAAATACGATCCTTTCCCTGAACAGGCGGTCAGTCTTATTTATGGGGTTCTTTCCTATGAGCAGCGAAGTAAGGATGAATTAGCGAAGTTGGAGAGTGAGCTTGGACGCCCGTTGACCCGTCAGGATATGGAGAGAGTTTTTCATTGGTATAATTCAGCCTTTGTTCTCGATCCTGTAGGTGGGGTTGCTGGTGTATATCACAAGCGGGCTCTGATGCCGCTCGGAGAATATTTGCCATTCGAAGAGTCATTTCCGTGGGTGCGGTCGCTTAGTCCTCAGTCTGGACGTTTTTCCGTTGGACATATAGCTGAGCCTGTTCGCTTGCAGATTCAGCCAAGGGGTGGAGAACTGGAGGTGCCGGTCGAGGTGAGGAGCGGGTTGTTGGTCTGCTATGAGGACCTTTTGTCGGCCCTTTCTGTGGACTACGTGCGACGCGGAGCCAACATCCTTGTTAATGTGACAAATGATGCCTGGTACGGGCAGACAGCGGCACCTTATCAGCACGAGCTTCTCGCTTCATGGCGTGCCGTGGAAACAGGACGTGTTTTATTGCGAGCGACCAATACTGGTGCAACGGCTGGAATAATGCCTGATGGAACTGCGGTGGGTGGCCTGCCGATTTTTACCGCAGCAGTAAGCGAGCTGGAGGTGCCTCTTTTGTCACATGTCACCTTTTATGTCGCCGGGGGGCATTGGCTAGAGGTAATTCCTTCTTTTGTTTTGTTGTTGCTGCTGTTTGGAGGTTTTATTGTCGGGAGACAGAAAGGATTTTCCAAGTGACCAGATGCAATGAATCGGGCATTATGGCCCAAGACAGGATAATCCATCTGTTGAGTAATTAAATCCTCCCCAGATACTTTTTATATTTAAGCTGAGTAAATTGCCGTGCTTATGACCTTCAAAAACACAATACTTGGAAGCTTTTTAATCGCTTTAACTGCTTGTCATCCGGTGTCTGGCCCCGACAAGTCATTTACCGGGGCTGTGCTTGGAGCGGGATGGGGTGCCGGTTCCGGAGCTGTGATTGGCAATCAGATGAATACCACTGGTCCGGGAGCATTGGTCGGTGCGGGGTTTGGTGCCGCCAGTGGTCTTGTTACCGGTATCGGACTTGATGTGGCTGAGGCAACCGAGTTGGAACAGGATCGGCAGATTGAGGCGATGCAGGTTCAGGTTCAGGAGAATGATAAGGCATTGCGCAATCTTCAGGCTCATCTTGATTATCGCGGGAGAATGCTGGACGCGAACAAAGATGGAGTTCGTGTTTTTTTTGATACAGATCTTGCCGGTTTACGCTTGGGGTCAGTCGTGGATTTAGAGCGATTTGCGGAGTCGTTCAAATACAATCCATTCTCGGGCTATTTTGAAGTGCATGGGCATAGTGATGAAACCGGTGATGAGAAACGCAACATGAGTCTCAGTGAGGCGCGGGCGCGGACAGTAGTGAATTTTTTAATTCAGCATGGTGTTTCTGCTGATCAGATTCGTCCATTCTCTCACGGGTCAAAATACCCTCTCGCCAGCAACAAGACCGCAGCTGGTAAGCAACTGAATCGTCGTGTCGATGTGCGGCTTGTTCATCAATGAACCCCTGGAAAACTCTTTCATCTCGAGAAGTCTATCGTAATCCATGGATACGGTTGCGCGAAGATCAGGTGATTCGCCCTGATGGGCAACCTGGAATTTATGGAGTGATTGAAGCCAAGAAGGCCAGCGGTGTGCTTGTTGTTGATAACGATGGTTTAATTGTTTTGGTCGGTCAGTATCGCTATACGATGGAGTGTTATTCGTGGGAATTGATCGCCGGGGGAACGGAGCCTGACGAAACTCCACTTGTTGCAGCACAGCGTGAACTTCGCGAGGAGGCTGGGTTAATTGCTCACGATTGGCGGCCGTTGGGGCATGAGTTGCATCTCAGTAATTGTTTTTCTTCCGAGCGAGCTTATCTTTTTCTCGCCCGAGATTTAACTGCAACAGAATCTTCACCGGAAGGAACAGAGGTTTTACAGATTCGCAGGGTTTCATTTGCCGAGGCTCAGGCAATGGTGCTGTCCGGGGCAATTCAAGATGCCATGACTGTTATTGGATTGTTGCTTTATGGGTGTAGCCAAGAGTTGGATGAGCTCCAACGTCATCCGTAAGTCCGCGCCGACCCGCAGATTGATGTTATTTCCCGGCAGATCGCCTTTGAGGCAGTTCCAACTCACGACGGGTTTTCGTGTAACATTTTTGACAAGTGCTTTGCGATTACATCTTCTGCGCTTGCTGTGGGCATATCATTTGTGCGTTTAGTGGTGTTTTCAACGATACTGAGTAGCTGTGATGGTTCATAAGGCTTTTGCAGAAATCCATCTGGTGGTAGCGCAGAAAAACTTTCTTCGATGTCCTTAGAGAAATACCCACTAGAAATTATAACGGGAATCTGTGGGCAGATACGCTTCATCTCTGTGAAAACCTCATCTCCTGACATGCCCGGCATAGTTAAGTCGAGGATGACGCAGGAAAGTGAGTTCTTACGTTCGGAGAATATTTGAAGACCTTCGTGTCCGTTGGAGGCGGTTAGAGCATGGAAGCCATCTTTTTCCAGCAATTTGCGAGCAATGGTGCGAATTGCTGCTTCATCATCTACGATCAGCACTTCTCCGGTGTGGTGGGATTGGCTATTGATTTTTTCTATTTTTGGAGAAAGGGCATCCTGGGCAGCAATAGGAATCAGTACAGTGATACTTGTTCCCTGGCCCATCGTGCTATCTACCTTGATTGCTCCACGATGGCTGCTGACAATCCCTAATGTTGCAGATAGGCCCAGCCCAAGCCCATGGTATTTAGTTGTAAAAAATGGATCGAACATACATGAGATTGTCTGGGGATCCATTCCACAGCCTGTATCTTTGACACACACGAACGCATAGATACCCTCACCTGGCGGATCATTTGAAATACAGGAAGAAATGTATTCACTATCAGCCTCAATTTCACCGCAATTTATTTGAATTGTTCCAGACGCACCGCAGAGGGCATCAGAGGCATTAAGCACCAGACTGGCAATTACCTGTCTAAGTAGTCCAGGGTCTGCTTCAATTTGACTCTGGCAAACGCCGGTCGATACTATCGTGGCGTTGCCTGGCATTGAACCTTGAAGGACGCTGGTCATTTCGCTGACTACAGAGGAGAGGTTGAGCTTTTCAAGTTTAAATGAATTACCTCGCGAGAAAGCTAGAAGCTGGGATGTCAAATTGCGGGCACGCAGTGCCGATTGACGGATAAGCTCGGACTGAACAACTGCAAGAGAACTTGAGTCGATGTCGGTCGCGATGATCGAAGCATAGCCGATAATTGCTGTTAACAGGTTATTGAAGTCATGTCCGATCGCTCCAGCGAGGCGACTCAGGCTCTCCAATTTTTGTTGATGAACAATTCCGTCTTCCATGGCCTGACGTTTCTGTTCATTTTTTTTTCTTTCCACCGACTGCAAAATGGCTCGTTGAAGCACATGAGGGGTAATGTCTTCCTTGAATAGCCAGGCGCTGGCGCCAGCTTTGATGACCTCCGACTCATCTGGAAAGTCTAGTTGATGGGCGAAAAAAATAAATGGAGCAGGCAGATGTCGTGCATCTACCTCTTTTAGCAAGTTTATTCCAGAATTGTCTCCGAGGTTGCCGCAGACAATATATGCATCGTGGATGGCTAGCTTAATTTGCTCCAACCCATCGTCGTAAGACCCTGCCCAGTCGACGACAAATAGGTCTTTCGTTGACGCTTCTTTTGCCGAGGCCTGTAACAGGTCCAATGTGACGAGAAAATCCTCGACATCATCATCAATAAAAAGAACGCGTAGTGCATCTCGTTGCATGTAGGCGCACCTTAATCACGGTTACTTTTTGTTTGCCTGGCCCGAAAATTTACGACTGCGATAGCTGTCCCTCGCGGGACTTCGCCGTTTTTGGGCACACTCCGGTGAGCACCCGAGGATATTCCTTCATCAGGGCGAAATCAACCAAGAAATGCAGAATGCTTATTCGTGCTTTGAGTCTTCGGGAGTCTCATTGTCGTCCTCGTCCAGGCCAAGTATTTCTTCTCTGGAGAAAGAGTGGCTCATGCGTCGGCCATGGCGCATCACGGCGCGGATGCCAGCTGCGAGTAACAGATCGATTGTTCGTCGGCGATTTCGTTTTTTCTTCCATCCGAGGCGATGCGCTTCTTCGGAGGCACGGCTGATTTCACTGCCGACGATTTCAAATAGCTCGTCCAGAACATTCTCCAGATCGGTGATTATCACGGGAGGAAGTTCTTTATCGGTATAGACCGCATTAAGTGAGTCGACTTTCAGCGAAAGAGGCTGGTCGACAAGCTCTTCTGCTTCGACAATTGATTCCAGATCCTCAGTTATCAGCAGGGTGCGAATATCTTCGATTCGTTGTTTGGTCGCTACAAGTAATCGGCGTAGCTGTTCAAATGCTCGGTTCCCCTGGCTATCCATAACGTTGAGATAAGCGAGAGCTGGCTCGTCAATTAATGATACACGTGATTGAGCCTGGTCGAGGATACTGTCGAGATACTGTAAATGGCGCCGTAGGCTTCGCTTTCGGGCTGTTTTTGTTGTCCAGAGCTTAAGCATAATCAATATAGAGACCAGCCCGAGAAAAAAGGCTGAGCCTAGCAGTAATGGAAGGTAAGAAGGCTGCCCGGAGCTGCCATCAGTGATTAATGTTGAGAGGGTGTTGAGGTACATATTCATATTCTCTTTTGATTCAAATGGACCGATACCGATTCAGCTATTACTGTATGTGTTTTTTATGCCCACCGAGAAGATCGGCTGTCTTGAAGAATCACTAAAGTGCTAACGGTGATAGTTTAGCAGAATATGCCTGGCGATAAGGCAGGCACCCAGGCCCGCTACCCAGTTGACCAGCGAGATACCGAGCCAAAGTCCATCTGCTCCGAACTGGCAAAGGTATGGATAGAACAGGAGAGGGGCGGCAATTTGACGGAATATACTGATTCCCATGGGGATTTCCGGCTTTCGGCAAGATTGGGTTGTCGCATTGCTTAAGAAAACCAGGGCATAAGCGGGCAGGGTGTACCGGGAATAGCCAAGGTACCCCGCAGCCCCAAGCTGAATTGCCTTGTCCGAGGTAAAGAAGGCGGTCAGGTATTCACCGAAGAAAAATATTAGCAAAGAGCTGGAGATGGTTAATGCCAGACTGGCAATAACCGAGTTGTTAAATGCAGCATTTGCCCGGTCGAGTCGCCCAGCACCGAAATTTTGGCTGATTATTGCTCGGAGAGCCATATTCATACCGAGTATCGGCAGTAGAAACACCTGCTCTATTCTTGTGGCTAAACCGTAGGCTCCGACAGTGGAATGGTCGAATTTTCCGGCGAAGCGGACGATGATAAAAGATCCAATGGCGATGCTTGCCATACTTATGGCGGATGAGATGCCGTAGCGGAAAATACTGCCCATAATAGGGCCATCGGGGATTAAGGTCAGCGATTTAAAATCGAGCACCTCATATTGGATTAGTTTTTTGGCATAATAAATGGACCCCGCAACTTCAACCAGTACTGTTGCCAGAGCAATTGCGCCAAGATCGAATCCGGGGAAAATCCAGATAAAAAACGGATTCAGCAGAGTGTTGGCCAGAGCTCCACATACGAGGAAGTTGCGAACCGAGCGCGTGTCACCACAGACCGTCAGCAACGGGCCAAGGACGTTGATAAAGATTATAGGCAGTGCCCCCCAATAAATAACAGAGATATATTTGTGAGCCTCTTTGAGGACTTCCGGTTCCCTGATTACCAAAGGAATGACGAGATCGATTGCTACTTGTTTGAGGCAAAGTACTAATATGGCTAGCAGCAAAGCAAGAAGTATGGTTTGTGCTGAATATTTTCGGGCGAGTGCCTTGTCTCCAGAACCCAGCATATTACCGACCAGGCTTCCCGCTCCGCTGCCGAATCCGGCGCCCAGGGCGACGAGCAGAAAAAAAAGCGGGAAACTGGCGGATAGGCCGGTTAGTGCCGCGGCTGAAACCCGTCCGGCAAAAAAAGTGTCGGTCAGGTTAAAAGCAGTGTGGGAGAAAAATCCAATAGCTCCCGGAATCGCCAGTTTTAGTAACAGACGGTTAATATCTTCCTCAATGAGCGGGTTGCCTAACGACATGGGTAGGAGTAGCTTTGCGGTGATTTTTTTATAAAGATGGGGCAGCAGGAGGAATGTTTTCTGAAGAAGTGCACCTCAAAAGAACTGGTCAGGTTAGATTTAGCCATCAAGTATTTCGCCATCAAGTATTTCGCCATCAAGTATTTAGCCACCAAGTATTTAGCCATCAAGTATTTAGCCACTAAGGAACAAACCGTGAAACTTTTAAAATACTCCGTCATTTCTCTTTCTTTGCTCGGTCTTTACGCGGTTATAGTGACATCGGTGGGGGCGGACAAGTTAGCCTATCAGACTATATTCAAGCCACTGCCACCAGTTACTGAGGTTACTCCGGACTCCCGCGAAAATGCAATGGTTAGTCTGGGCGAAAGACTTTATTTTGAGACAGCTCTTTCACTGGACAACGATCTGTCATGTAACAGCTGTCACAAGCTTGATGCATTTGGCGTTGATAATGAAAAAACTTCTCCTGGGCATAAGGGGCAAAGGGGGGGGAGAAACTCACCAACGGTTTATAATTCGGCGTTGAATATCGCACAATTTTGGGATGGACGGGCCGCAGATGTAGAAGCTCAGGCATTGGGACCAATTTTAAACCCAATTGAAATGGCGATGCCAGATGAAGCTGCGGTCTTGGCACGTTTGGTTTCTTCTGATGTGGTTGGCGGCAACTATCCTCAGCTTTTTGCTAAAGCCTTTCCTGAAGAGAAGGAGCCTTTGACTTACAAGAATGTCGGTGCTGCGATTGGAGCTTTCGAGCGCACGTTGCTGACACCTTCAGCCTTTGATGATTATCTGATGGGAGATGAGTCGGCACTTACCGCCGAGGAACAGAAGGGGTTACAGAGGTTTGTTGAGACTGGTTGTGTCGCTTGCCATGCCGGGGTCGGTATTGGTGGTGGCATGTATCAGAAGTTAGGGTTGGTAGTTCCCTATGAGTCGGCCGATCAAGGCAGATATGATGTTACGAAGACCGAAGCAGATCGCCACGTTTTTAAGGTGCCTTCATTGCGGAATATCGTTAAAACATCTCCGTATTTCCACGATGGTTCAATCGCCACACTGGAGGAAGCGGTGAAGTTGATGGGCAAGCATCAGTTAGGTAAGGATCTGTCAGATGCGGAAATAAATGAGATAGTTGTTTTCCTCGGCGCATTAACAGGTCGCATCCCATTACGAGCATCTACCGAGTCCGCAGGTTGTGCCGCAGATACGTCAGAATGCTCGGCGGAGGTAAGCCCGTAATCTCAGAAGCGCGCGTGAGCGAATCTGGCTTGCGCGCGACTCTGTAACGCCGATGATTTCACCAATTTCCTTAAGGTTCAGTTCTTCGTAAAAGTATAAAGTGATAACCAGTCTTTCCTTATCGGAAAGCCTGTCTAGAGCTCGAGCGATGATTTCTACCCGCTCACTTTCAAGGAACTCTTCCAGCGGATTTTCTGATACACCAGGCATCCAGTCATGAGCGACAAATCGTTCTTCACCGTGACCGTACCCCAGTTCTTCAAAACTGAGCATGACGATACTGCCAACATCGGTTAACATTCGGCGAAAGTCTTCCAGCTCAACTTCCATTTCTTCCGCAACTTCCAGGTCCTCTGCGGCACGACCAAGTTTCTGTTCAAGGCGCATGTAGGCCTCCTCCAGTCGATGCGCTTTGTGGCGCAGCGATCTCGGGACCCAATCCTGCGTTCGGAAACTGTCGAGAATAGCCCCGCGGATACGGAACTGAGCATATGTAGCGAAATTGGTCTCATGTCTGGGGTCGTATTTTTCCAGAGCGTCGACTAATCCGATAATACCTGAATTAAGCATCTCCTTGATGTCGATCTCGGCTGGCAAACGTCCGGCCAGACGATGAACAACTCTTTTAACCAGAGGCAGAAATGTGCGGATCAGTTCCTCGCGATCTGTATCATCGGAGATATCAAATGCCTCAGGAAATTCATTGTCTACTTTTGCCACTCCCATGTACCTCGTGCGAATGAAAGGTAAAACCTGATAGAACTAAAATCGAATCGGCGAATATCAATGTTCATGCAGGGTATCCCAGAATACCCATAGCTTAATTATGATGCGACCAATCAGGCCAACGGCGCAAACAACTGCTACACTTTTCAGAATAATTATACCTAAACTATTATTGCTTAGCGTGCTGCTCACCGCCGTAATTACGAAACAAAGAATCAGTAGAGCCGCGAAGTATCTATGTAACCCCTTGTAATTTCGGACTATAGTCTTATTTTTTACGTTTTTTTTCACAGTGTTTACCCGGTATTTTTCATGCCGCTGGCTATTCCATTGATACTGAGTTTGATTGCTTCGAGAATGTTCTCATATCCAGGGGCGCCAGGTTCAGTTGAACGAAGCCGTCTAAGAAGTTCTACCTGAATATAGCTTAACGGGTCGAGATAGTGCCGTCTGACTGACAGAATCTGTCGCAGAATCGGGTTTTTTTCCAGCAACTTATTCTGAGAGGTCACTTTCAGCAACATTTCGCAGGTCAGTTCAAATTCGTGTTTTAGCTTTGTCAGAAAGTGATCCCGGATAACCTCATCCTGTACCAGGCCGGCGTATTTTTCGAGAACCGCCATATCTGCTTTCGCCAAAGTCATTTCGCAGTTTGAAATAACGGTGCGGAAAAACAACCAGTCGCGGTACATAATTTTCAAGTCAGTTAGTTCGTTTTCGTTGGACTTGATTATATTTTGTAAGGCAGTTCCAACACCGTACCAAGTTGGGATTAAAGAACGATTCTGGTTCCAGCTGAATACCCAGGGGATAGCACGAAGGTCCTCGATTTTGCGGGATAATTTTCTTTTTGCTGGTCGTGATCCGATATGCAGTGTCGCGAGTTCGCGAATTGGTGTGGCTTCTTCGAAAAAATCGATAAACAGCGGATCGTCATAGATGAGACTGCGGTAGGTTGTTAGGGATATTTTCTCCAGTTTCTCAAGGATGGAATGCCATTGCGGATTATCTTGTTCCAGAGGTGCGTCAGAGAATCGCTCGGCGCCGGTAATTAGAAGGGCCTGGAGAGCCTCACCAAGGTTTTGTGAGGCGAGTTTACAGTTCGCATATCGGGTAGTAATTACTTCTCCCTGTTCCGTGAACCGCATGCGACTATTGGTTGTGCCAGCGGGTTGCGCAAGGATTGCTTCACAGAGTCGACCACCACCACCTCGACCGGTTGTGCCACCGCGGCCATGGAAAAGTTGTAGGACTACTCCTGCATTTTTGGCGGTCAGGGCAAGTTCCTGTTGTGCCCGGTAGAGACGCCAGTGAGACGATAGGTAGCCGCCGTCTTTATTTGAGTCGCTATATCCGAGCATTATTTCCTGAATATTCCCTCTGGATACGAGATGTTGTCGATAGGCCTCGTTTGAAAACAAGTTCTTCATAATCTCGGGGGCTGCACGAAGATCTTCAATAGTTTCAAAAAGTGGAACAATATTAAGACTGGAGAACGATTGTTGGTTGTTGATGGCTCCTGGTTGTGAGGGTAAGAAAAGTTGAGCTTCCTTGGCGAGCAACAAGACTTCGAGAACGTCGCTGACCCCGCATGTCATGCTGATAATATAATTTTCGATTGCTTTCAGGCCAACCTCATCCTGGAGCGATTTGACAGTTCGAAAAGTATTGAGGGTTTCTACGGTTTCATCGGACCAGTTTCCCCCTTGTGGTGTAAGTGGCCGAAGACAGAGGATCTCGTGTGTCAGCAAAGAAATTCGATCATCTTCCGGGAGCGTTGAATAATAGGCTTGGGAGAAGCCAATTTGCTGGAATATCTCGTTCAGTGCGTGTTCATGGCGCTCACTATGTTGACGGATATCGATGCTGGCCAGATAAAACGAAAATGTTTCAACTTGTCGGATTAGTCCATCAATTGTATGGCGGGCAGTCCGTTTGCTATTGTGAAGGTTCAGGCTTTCCTTGATGAGCTTTAGGTCGCGGCCGAATTCTTCAGCTGCCTTATATTGCCCTGGCTGCTTGCTTAGTGTTTGCTCCAGTCGAAATTTGATTAGCATCAGCTTTTGTCGATAAATTTCTCCTGGATAGAGCTCCAACAATTTTCTTGTTCCAAACCAGGGTTCTTGTGAATCAATGCTAATAGATTGCAAGAGCGCGTCTGAAGCCGGGATACGTTCAATTGATTGGCTTAGCATATTGAATAAAACACCGACTTCGTCGATATATTTTCTTATGATTAGCTCTTTCTGCATTTCCAGCGTCGTGCGGGTAACGGTGGCGCTGACGTAGTTGTTTCCGTCTCTGTCTCCTCCTATCCAGGAACCAAAACGCAGCATTGTCGGCAGTGGTTCAGTGAACTCGGGGAAGTTAGTTTTTATTGCCGCCTCAAGTTTTCCATAAAACTCAGGAATCAAAGGAAAGAAAACCTTGTCAAAATAATAGAGACCGCTTTTCACCTCGTCGACAACGGTTGGTTTGCGCCGACGAATAGAGTCAGTTTTCCAAAGAGTAGTCAGCTCGGCCAGGATCTCTTCAGTGATCAGTTCTTCATTCAGGGTTCCTGGCTTTGCCACTCGCCGCTTTTCAAGAAGCATTTCAATACGTGCGAGCAGTCCAAGCACCGTATAACGTTTTGCTTCCGTGGGGTGGGCGGTGAAGACCGGAGTGATTAGAGTTTTAGAGAGCAATTTCTGCAAATCGTCAATTGACAAGCCGGTCTCCTTTAACCTTGTCATTGCCTGTAACATAGTCGTTGGTAAGTCATTGATAGTTGATTCGATCTCCTGAGCGAGCAGGACTGATTCGTGTTGCTCTGCGATATTGACTACCTGGAAGTATAAGGTGAAGGTATTCATTACAGACAGGGCGCTACTTTCATCGAGTGATCGGGCCAATTGCTCAATATGGTGTGCGGCATTTTCGGAGGAACAATTGCGCAATTCGCGAGCAGTTTTGCGAAAATCCTCCTCAAGTTCAAAAATATTGTCTCCCGCCTGTTCGCGGATAACAACTCCCAAAAGATTTCCGAGGTAGCGCACCTGAGATTTTAAATCCTGGAGAAAACGCTCTTGAGGGGTAGTGTATGTCGAATTCATTTTAATTGAGTTTGTTTATGCCGTTTCACTATTCCCCACTGTCTTACCGGTCAACGGAGTTTTTTAGGTATCATTGTGGATTTGAAATGTGCCACATGAATAGTTAGCTGCCGAGCATGGCATGGAAAAAAAATTGCATTCCTCCGCTTGGCGCTGCGCGTACGGGATCTTCTATCACATTTTTCGCCAGTTTCATGACATCCATACTAGCCCGTGAGCTGGGAAATACTTCAAGAAATGGCCTTTGGGTTCTTACCGCTTCTTGAACCGCCATGTCGTGGCCGATTTCGCCGCGATATCGAAGTGAAACATTGAGAAAGCGGTCTGTGGCGGCAATCAGTTTGGCGAAGGTCACCTTGCCGTTGCTGTCGCGAGGCGTGCTGTTACAGAGGATACTGAAATCTTTGCGCCCGTAGCTTTGCGAGAGGACTTTAATGACAGCATAGGCGTCGGTGATGCTGGTGGGCTCGGGGTTTATCACCACAATAATTTCGCCCGCTCCGGCGTTAAAAAACATCACATTTTTCCCGATTCCGGCAGCTGTATCAACAATTATATAGTCATAGGAGAAAGCAAGTTCGTCTAGTGCTGTCATGATAATCTGTCGGCCTGACTCGTCCAGTGAGGCGATTTCTTGTATTCCGCTTGTTGCCGGAATGACATCAATCCCAGAATTATCGTTAATGATAATTTCATCAATCGTCGCCTTGCCCGCTACAAGTTCATGAATTGTAGCCTTTGGTGTGAAACCGAGAAGAACGTTGACATTTGCCAGACCGAGGTCGGCATCAAGTATCAATACCTTCTTCTTCAACTGGACCAGTGCCGCTCCCAGGTTGATACTGGTATGGGTTTTCCCTACTCCGCCTTTGCCGCTAGTAATCGCTATTACCTGTGCTGGAGTTGTTTGCTTGTGTTTGCGTGCCATGTATTGCTTCCTGCTATCTCATTAAGACCCATATTGTCCGTGGGGTAGAGTTATATCTCTATGCTGACTATTCCGAGTGATTGTACTTTGGTCGAAGGAGTGATTTCCTGATGACTAAGTATTGTGAAGCCAGGAATGAATCGTTCGGTGAACGAAAACATTGCGGCGCGCATGCCAGCCGGCACCAAGAGAACGGGAGTTTTCCCGGCCTGAGCGAATTTTTCTGCACTGGTTTTCAGGTGAGTAATCAAGCGTTGAGCAAATGTCGGTTCGAGAGCCAGATATGAGCCTTGTTCGGTTACTTGAAGTGAGTCTGCCAGGGCACGTTCAAGGTTGGAACTCATGCTGACAAGTGAAAGCACTCCATCATCAGTGATACATTGTGAGGTAATTGATCGTGATAAAGATCGCCTTACATGTTCAGTCAGTCGTTCGACATTTTTAACGGTCGGGCCCCAATCGGCAACTGTTTCCAGAATTGATCGCAGATCGCGAATACTGACACTTTCCTTGAGAAGTGAGCCGAGCACTTGTTGCAAGGTGCCGAGCGGGACAACACCCGGAACGACTTCCTCCACCAGTTTAGGCGCGCTCTTTGAGAGATTATCAAGTAGCTCCTGGACTTCTTGCCGGCCAAGAATCTCATGTGCATAGCGGCGAATAATTTCTGTAATATGTGTTGTAATGACTGTTGCTGTATCAACTACAGTGTAGCCGGCAAACTGGGCACGTTCTCTGTCGGCTTGGGCAATCCACAATGCGTCAAGGCCGAACGCAGGTTCTTTTGTCGGAATACCCGGAATGTTGGACTGGACATTTCCGGGATCCATTGCCAACAAATGGTGTGTTTTTACCGTGCCTGAGGCGATCTCTACCCCTTTAAGCATAAGGCGGTACTGACTTGACTGTAGACGGACGTTATCGCGGATATGAATTGGCGGAACAATGAATCCCAGGTCCATTGCAAATTGTCGTCGTAGAGCTCGAATTCGGTCAATCAAGTCACCACCACTGCTCGAATCAACAAGAGGCACCAGTTCATAACCAACCTCCAGTTCAAGCAGATCGACTGCCAGAAGACTTTTGACTTCTTCTGTGCTGCCCGGCGCTGGGCCACTTGGGGTTTCAGCCCGTTTGGATATTTGTTCCAGGTTAATTCGTTCGGTCTTAGCGGTATTTGCCGCGAGATATCCGAGGTAGCCAGTTCCAGCTCCGATCATGATGAATGGAATGAATGGTAAACCTGGAATGAATGCAAACAATGTGCTGACACCGCTGGCGAGAAAGAGAGGTCGTGAATGTTTTGTGAGCTGCCCCCCAACTTCGTTGCCCAAGTCTTCACCTGAAGCAGCACGGGCGACAATTATACCTGCTGATGTCGAAACGATCAGTGCTGGAATTTGGCTGACCAGGCCATCGCCGACTGTCAGCAAGGTATAGACCTCAGCTGCTTCCAGCATGCTCATTCCGCCTTGAACTACACCGATAAAAAAGCCACCAATAACGTTGACGAAAGTGATGATAATGCCGGCGACCGCATCACCACGTACAAATTTTGAGGCACCATCCATAGCTCCGTAGAATTCCGCTTCTCCGGTAATATCTTTGCGTCGTTTTCGTGCTTCCGCTTCATTGATAAGTCCGCTGTTCAGGTCAGAGTCGATTGCCATCTGTTTTCCGGGCATCGCATCAAGAGTAAATCGTGCGGCCACTTCGGCAATCCGCCCTGAACCTTTTGTGATTACCATGAAGTTAATCATTACAATAATCGTGAAGATAATCACGCCGATAACGAAATTGCCCCCGAGCACAAATGTTCCAAATGCCTGAATTACATGACCAGCTGCGCCCAGGCCTTGATCTCCATAAAGCAGGATGAGTCGGGTTGATGATATGTTAAGAGCAAGACGAAGCATCGTTGTGATTAAAACGAGAGCCGGATACGAGGAAAATTCCAGCGGTCTTTCGACCTGTAGAGAGACAAACAACACGACCAGTGAAATTGTGATGTTGAAGGACAGAAGAATGTCGAGCATCGCTGATGGTATCGGGATGATCATGATCACCACGACACTTACCAGCATCGCCGGGATTGTCAGGCTTAATCCAATATTTGTTTTACTATCTTTATTCGCTGCCAAGAGTTTTCCTCTGAGTTACGCCAAAGTTAATCTTACTTTTTCCTGAATGGATTGTGTCCGCGTTTTTTGTAAACGTAGGCTAGTAGTTCAGCTACCGCAGCGTAAAGCTCGTAGGGGATCGTTTGGCCTACCTCGACACTAGCGAAGAGAGCTCGCGCCAAGGGCTTACGTTCAATTACCGGGATGCCGTAGTCAGCAGCCATTTCTCTGATGCGCAAGGCAAGATATCCCTTACCCTTGGCTATGACTTTTGGCGCTCCATCCTCAGTTGTGTAACGAAGAGCCACGGAATAATGCGTTGGGTTGGTGACAACAACATCAGCGCTAGGCAGGTCGCTCATCATTTTTTGGCGAATCCTTTGCATTGCCTTTGCGCGGATTTGCATTTTTGTTGTTTCATCCCCTTCAACAGACTTCTTTTCGTCTTTTACTTCTGACTTGGACATTTTCAGTTGACGATAGGTGCGCCATTTTTGCCAGGAGAGGTCGAGTATCGCCAGAATCAGTAGCAGGCTGATAATGCGCCAGAAAATATAACTCAGGGCATTGGCGGTAAATGGCAATAATTGATTTATTGGCCGTTCCATCAGATTGAGCAGTTCTGGGAAAAGATGGAGAAAGCTAAAGTAAGCAATCGGGCCAATTATCGCCAGTTTGGCGATGTTTTTTAACAGGGTGATGAAATTATTCAGGCTGAAAATTCTTTTCAGTCCATTCATCGGATTAAGATTTGAAAACTTCGGACGTAGAAGTTTCCATGACCAGAGGAATTTGGTTTGCGTGGCTGAAGTCAGTCCGCCGGTAGTTGCAGCGACAAGCATGATTCCAGCAATTGGCGGCAAAAGCATCATAATGATATTTGGGAGTTCCCCCATCATAGCTTCAGGTGTTACCTGGCGGGAAAAATACTGTGAGGTCAAGAGCCCTTTGGTAACTGTGATGTAGTTCTCCCACAGCCAGGGACCAAATGATTGAAGAGCAAGAAATCCGCCGATGATGCTCAGGACCTGATTAAGGTCAGTCGACTGGCCGACGTTGCCCTCTGCACGCGCCTGTTCAATGCGTCGTGAGCTTGGAGCTTCGGTTTTTTCGCCTGAGTCGTCTTCTGCTGCCATTGATTAGTCTTTTGTCCTTTCAGGTTTTATGGGACTCGTTTTTGAAAAGTGTGGATAGACCGCCCCGTGTTCCATTATGCAAGGGTTGTGCCTTAAAAATTGATCAACAACTATTGGATGTTATCAGGCTTTGAAGGGGTGCGGTGTCAGTGTTCCGTCATTAAAGAAAGCAATTTTCTGAGCTAGAGGATCTCAAGGTCAGATTAACTTTAGAAACTGACCAAAGACTGTAATTATTTCGAGGCAGGTTTCTTCCAGTGGCAGCAGTGCCGAGACTGTATGTCGAGCAAAGCCAGTGAAAGTATATGCGACGATAAATAGCCCTATACCTATTGTCAGCGGAAGACTGATGATGAAGATGTTGAATTGAGGAATGAATTTGGTCACTAGTCCTAGGATGAAATTTGTGACCAATACTGTCACAAGAATTGGAGCAGCGATTGTTACGGCAAGTTCAAAAGTAGCAGAGAAACGTTCCAGCATCGTGTGGGCCAAGGTGCTTGATGCGGAAAACATGGGGCTTCCTGCGTCTTGCAGCGTTGAAAGAGCGGCACGGATAATAATGTGATGGCCGTCGATTACAAGGAAGATTATAGTTGCCAGCATGGTTTGTAGCCGGGCAAGTATCCCTACACTTTCACCGAGTGATGGGTCGATGAGATTGGCTGCGCCAAGTCCGATACTGGCAGTCGTGACTTGTCCGGCGACAGCAACTCCTGTCATCATCAGGGCTGGAATTATTCCGAGACAGAATCCAAGAGTGGCTTCCAGAGCCACCATCATGCCACCTTGAAGATAGCTCTCTGGAGACGCGGCACGAAATCCGCCCGCGACTGCACATATTGCGATACTGGCGCTACCGATTACACGGTAAATGCCAGGGACCTGCGTTGTTCCAATACCCGGGAGAACAATGAGCATGGTGCTTAGTCTGGTGAACAAGAGGAACCATGACCAGACTATTGTAAAATTTATAACAAGGTCACTGGGCTGCATAGGCTGACTAAGAAGTGATGTATGGTATTTGTCCGATTGAGAATTGAGCAAAGGCCGACATCTCAGCGATCATCCATGAGCCAAAGAATAGTAGTGCTGCGACAGTTGCCAGAATTTTCGGAATAAATGCTAGTGCAGCATCGTTAATTTGAGTTGCCGCCTGAAAAATGCTGACAGTTACCCCTGCGATCAGTCCCAGAAACAATACAGGAGCGGAGACCATTATTGCTGTTTGTATGCCATAGCTGGCGATGCGCATGAACTCTTCTACTTCCATATTTGCTCCTTTGCCTATGGCTTGGTCTTAAACCTGATAACTTTGCACCAAATTTCCAATGATTAAATGCCAGCCATCAATGATAACAAATAACATCAGTTTGATTGGCAGGGAGATCACTGTCGGAGGAAGAGTTATCATGCTCATTGACGTGAGAATTGATGAGATGATCATGTCAAGTATCAGGAAGGGAAGGAATATCAGAAATGATATTTGAAAAGCGGTATTCAATTCGCTGACCACGAAAGCTGGAACAACAACTGTCGCAGAAAGATCCTCGGGTTCCTGGGGAGATTCCAGTTTCTGAACATCGAGAAACAACTGCAGGTCCTCTTCTCTAGTATGCTTGAGCATGAAAGTTCTTAGTGGGGCGAATGTCTTTTGCAGAGCTTCGGTAGTTGAAATCTGGTCGTCGGTATAAGGAACAACCGCATCATTGTAAATTTGATTGAAAATCGGACCCATAATGGCAAAAGTGAGGAAGAGAGCGAGTCCAAGTATAATTTGGTTTGGAGGAGTTTGTGCCGTTCCCAGGGCTTGTCTTGTCAGGCTGAGCACAATTGAGAGACGCATAAAACAGGTAACTGTCATTAGCAGCGATGGTAAAAATACCAAAGAAGATAGCAGGAACGCCAGTTTCAGCCCACTGAAAACCTGCGAATTTGTCAGCTCGCCGGCGGTGTCAAAAGCGTTGACAGTAATGGACGGTGCCAGCGATTGGGCAACCGCACTTTCCGGTGTCATGAATAGACACAAGAGACATCCGGCAATGGCAAGTCTTCTGCTGTTCATTGAGCCTCATTTGCTGGCGTTGTTTCAGTCGCTACGGTTAGGTTGAATTCCTTCTTGACGTTGTCTGTAACGTTCGTATTGTCTACATCTTGTTGGTAGTCCAAGCCAAACGGGTCAAGTTCGGCCAGGAGAGTTACATCATCAGAGGTTTGAGAGAGAAAGAAGCGTTTGCCGGCAACTTCCGCAACAAGAAGAATAGTGCGAGGGCCGATTACCTTTTTCGAGATGATATTGATTCCACTTGAGTCAGGGAGCGCTGAGTTTTTTTTCAGTTTTTGAACAATGGCGTATCCAACAAGGCCAATAACCAGGCAGTATGCCAAGCCTCGTCCAACGGCTGAAAATTGTTCTGCCGCAGAAGGGAGAGCCGAGCCAACTCGTTCAACTTTTTTGTTGGCTCCCAGTCCTGATGGCGCAATAGCGTCGAAAGTTGATGCATTTGTCTGTGTATTTGGCGCAGAGTCATCGGCGAGTGTTGATGTCGCCGCGAACCCGACCATAGCCAAGGTGGTGCAGAACGTGATGATTAGTTGGATCATGGTTGAAAACAATGTGGTTACCCCAGTGACTCGATTCGGTCGGATTGTGAAAGAATATCCGTTATACGAACACCAAACTTTTCGTTGACTATTACAGCTTCACCTCGGGCAATAAGTTGCTGGTTGATATAAATATCAAGTGGTTCACCAGCCAGTTTGGAGAGCTCGATTACTGAGCCTTGTCCAAGCTGCAAAAGTTCATTGATGCTCATACGAGTCCTGCCAACTTCTACGCTAACCTGTAGACTGACATCCAGGAGGAAATCGAGGTTATTTGGAAATGCGTTCGCTCCGGTGGCCTGGACAACATTCTCGGCAGCTGAGGCAACGTCTTTTACAAGGTCGGTTTCGGTTATATTATCTTGCATGGTGTTTCCTTTCTGTAGTTAGGAGTCTATTCGATTGATTCATATGGCATCGATGAGCTTAGCCGAATGGCGCGGCTTCCTCGGTATGAGCCAATATAGCCTTTAAATTTTGGCACTCCCTCAACTCTGACAATGGCTTCGTCAGTTGGGTTTGTTTTTAGTTGGATAATGTCTCCGACCTTGATGTCCATTAAATCTCGGGTCAAGATTGTGCCTTTTGCCAATTCAACTGAAAGGTTGACTTCCGTTGAGCGAACGTTTGATTCCATTCTGCGGATCAACGTCGAATCAATTTCAAGGCGCGTGCTCTGCATCCCCGTTGTCAGTTTTTGACGAATCGGTTCAATTGTAGAGTAGGGGATACAGAGAGAGAGTGTTGTACTTTCTTGTTCAAGTTCCACTTCTATCGTGACAATAATAACCACGTCAGTTGGTGGAACGATGGCAATTGCCAAAGGGTTGAACTCGGCTCGCACATATACGAAATCGAGCGGATGTACCGGTGCCCAGGCTTCTTTGAGAATTTCAAGGGCCATCATGACAATCTTGGCGATTAGCCGTGTCTCGATTGCTGTATATTCCCGCCCTTCAATTTTGATTTTTGAACGACCATTGCCGCCAAAGAGACTGTCGATAATCCCGAAGACCATCGGAGTCGAGACCACCAGCAGGGCGTATCCTTGTAATGGTGGCATACGATAAATATGCAGACTGGATGGAAGAGGCAGTTTTTTCATAAAGAGACCAAACTTTATGATGTCTATGCTGCCAACATTGATGAAACAGGTGCGGCCAAGAAATTTTGACAAGGCAGTTCTGAATGAACGCGAGAAACGATCGTGGATGAGTTCCATCGTCGGCATTCGGCCGCGAATGATTCTCTCCTGACTGGCAATGTCGTATTTACGGACATCTCCATCATTGTCCGATGCGGAGTCGTCACTCTCGATATCGCCATCTGAGAGGCCTTTTAGTAAGGCATTGATTTCATCCTGGGTTAGAATCTGATTCATTTGTTTTACTGCACAATAAAGCTGGTAATGTGGACTGCCTTAATTATTTCTTCGTCAAATGCATGGTTTATGTTTTCCGGCAATTTCTGGCGAAGTTTGTCTTTGCCTTCGATTGTCAGAAGTTCTTCCGCTGACATCGCAGAAATGGTTCGAATGCATATATCCTTGACCTGACCAATTCTTTTTTCAAAGTCTGGCGGAACTCCTTCACCGCCTTCTTCTTCCTCTTCTTTGCCTTCATCTACATTAAACTCGAAGTCCATTCCGATTTTGACAAAACTTGATTTGGCACCGAGGTTGATAATAAGTGGCTCAAGCGTAAACATCGGGCCTAGCGGGTTTACATATTTTTCCTCTTCTTCTGGCGCATCCTCTGAGGTTGAACTTCCTTGAGGAGCCAATGCGATAAACGCGCCAATTCCTCCACCAGCGCCGATCAGCATGCCGATAACAAGGAAGATAATTGTTTTTTTGGAAGACTTTGCTTCTCCTGCCTGAACTTCGCTCATTGTGACTTTTAGCTCCGTTTCCGTGTTGTTGCTGTATTTATTCAGGGTTAGGCCGTCTTGGTAATGGCTGATTGCTGGTTTCCGACACTTGCCCTAACTAATGCTGCAAACATTGGTTCTAGGCAGTATGATGCGAAGCTTTGTCGCGGCGGTCCGATTTTTGTGTCAAAGTTTATGCTTGGGGCAAGGAAAGAGTGTTGTTTTATCGCCTGAATATGACGGGAAATTGACACATATGTGGGTTACACGTTTATACCCCTCCCACTATGAATTTCCCGACGCAGTCGTCACTAACGTGAGTGGGAGGGTTGTAATTGTTATCTGGTCGCTGCTCCGCAGCTCCAAATATACTGCTCGAGATTAAGGTGTTATGAATCGGGAAAACTGAAGTGCGAGCAGTTTATAAAGGCCGTGTTTTGCGACATACCCTAAAAGTAGTTATTTCAAGTAGCCTATTAATTCTATCTGGAGAAGACCGATGAGCCGTACTTATACCGTTTATGCGATTGGCAATGCGATAATGGACATGCAATTGCAGCTTTCTGAGGAGAGCTTTAGCAAGCTTGGCTTGACGAAGGGACAAATGCAACTTGTCGGAGTTGATGATCAGAAGGCACTAATCGAGCGTTTTCATGGTCTATCTTTAAACCAGGCCAGCGGCGGATCGGCCGCAAATAGTGTGATTGCCATGGCGCAGCTGGGATCGAGGGTTTGCTACGGTTGTTGTTTGGGAAAAGATTATTTTGGCCAGAGTTATAGTAGAGAAATGACGGATCTTGGTGTCGTATTAGACAGCGCCGAAGTTGATGGTGAACCAACCGGGACATGCGTTGTTCTGATCACGCCTGATGCAGAGAGGACGATGAACACTCATTTGGGTGCAAGTGCCTGCTATAGTGATGTTCATGTCAGTGGTGAGCACCTGGCCCAGGCGGAATGGCTTTATGTTGAAGGGTATTTATTGGCTTCGGATAATGGTCGTGCTGCGGTTAAAAGGGCTATTCAGCTGGCGAAGGCCGCGGGGGTGAAAATTGCGGTGACATTTTCGGACGTTTTTATTGTAAATGTATTTCGTGATGCTCTTGAAGAAGTGGTGGAAGTCTGCGATCTGGTTTTCGCCAATCTATCTGAAGCCCGGGCCTTTACCGGTGAATCCAATGAGGAGAGTGTGCTGGCGGCAATGGAGGAGAAGTGTGGTTTTGCTGTGGTGACCCTTAGCGATAAAGGCGCTTGGGTTCTTTGTGATGGGGAGAGGTATTTTGCCGAGCCTTTTTCTACTCATGCCATAGATGATACTGGCGCTGGTGATATGTTTGCTGGCGGTTTTCTACATGCATGGACAAGTGGGTTTGGCCCGCGTGATGCGGGACGGTTTGCCGGATTCCTGGCGAGCAAGGTTGTTGCTCAGCTCGGACCCCGTCTTCTCTGTGATGTGAAGGAACTTCTGCGTGAGACCACATTTCTACCCGCGGGGCACTGACTGGTGATGCGGCGGTTTTGCACTGCGATTTTCACGATCGTGACGCCGCATTTCATGTTTGACCTCTTCTGCAGTTTTCGGGTCGAGTTGTGATAGGAGCAATTGAGAAGGAATAAGATGGGTCTTTCTTTTGTTTTCAAATATGCGGTGATGATTGCAACTTGTCCAAGAAGATTATTGCCTGTGGGGGGTGCCGCGGTGGCGTGTCTTTGCATGTTGCTTTTTTTTGCGGCGCCTGATTCCAGAGCTGATACCACATCCAGACAGAAGGCGTTAGCGGAGGCGGTTGAGCGCATTCGCACAGGAACTGAGATCGACCGTGATGAGGCGGCTTATTTTCTTCGCAAAAATTTACATCTTCTCGATGTTCCGTGGCTGATTGAGCAACTACAGGGGAGTAATCCGGACTATTTGCAGCGTGAGTTACTTGAAGCACTTGGACGCCTGGAAGATACTAGGGCCTCCAAGGCTTTGTTGTTTGGTCTGGATCATTATTCCGAGTCTTTGAAACCAACAATTGTCGAAGCTCTTGGTAGGGTTGGAGATGATTTCGTTGTCGAGGCTTTATATCGCACTCTGACCGACAAAAAGCAGGGACTTCCTGCAAGGAAGGCCGCTTCCGCTCTTGCTCGTATTGGAACCAAGAAGGCCGTAGACTCTTTAAGTTTTGCCAATCGACCTCATATGAGGAATCGGGTAAATGAAACAAGTCGTCATGCAATAAAGCTCGCTTTGGCTTGGGCTGACAAGAAAATTGTTCGTGAGGGCGATTCTCTTGAAATCAAGGAAGCAATTGAACAGGTTCTTTTTGTTGATGGTGTGCCATTTTATTATTATCAGCCTGTAGTAAAGCGGCATCGCTATCATAAATCTTGGTTGCTCGTTTGTGTCCACGATGGAGATCGTGATGTAGCCTCTACCTTTAAGGCGTGTGTCAGTATCGGGAAACAGCGACGGGTCGCTGTTTTGGCTCCACTTTTTGATGAGATTCGTTTTCCCGAATATCAGTATCTGAGCTATCGTGAGGAAATTCGCGCTGATAGTTGGCTAATCTCTGCTTTGGATAAGCTAGGTCAATTGGCTGATGTGCATACACGTGAAGTTTACATGGTCGGAGTTGGTGATGGAGGGACTTTTGTTAATCGCTTTGCGGCAGCTCATCCCGAGCGAGTTGCCAGGGCTGTGATTGATACTGATGAACCTCTCGTGGTGGACGAAAATATCATTTTCCCTTTTGGTATAAAAAGCTCAAAATTTGCGGAAAGCCTGGCTATCGATGCTGGTCGTTATGTTAAAGTCGATATGATTTATAGTCTCTATCGCCGACGCGGGGATCTCGAGTCCCGCCTTGCGGCGGAGAAGGGAAAGAAATGGCTCAGGGAGTTGTATCTCAAGTCGGATGAAATCGGTGTGCGGGCAAATATTGTGGGCGAGACCAAAGCATTTATTGAAACTGGCACTAGTTATAACGAGCGAATGACGGATGCGCTTTGGCCAGACGATCGCCCTTGAGTTGATGCCTAACCCGGGAATTGCACTCGTAGATTCACGGGTGAAATCGGTTTTGGCCGTGAACTTACGTGTAAGGGGAGTGTTGCGAAATTAGCATTCCGCCAGGATTGACTTCCGTCAATCCACTTTTTCGTATCTCCGATACGAAAAAGTCTTCCCTCAATTAGTTTTTCTTTTGTAGGGCCATTTTGGCCATACATTTACTGCGCTTGATATTCTTTTTAGCGCGCAGGCATCCAGCTTAAGCTGTCTGCATTACGGGTGTGTTTTGCAACACACCCGTAATACGTCCATTCAGGGTTCATCGCGTTTTCGCCGAAAAAGGCGATAGGCAAAATCTCCAACTTCACCGAGGTTACGGGCAATAACATTTGCCCTCTTTGATTCTTCTATCGTGGTGAGGGCGGTATCCATACCTCTGGCGTCGAGTGCTGCGGTTAGCGGCGGTGCGAATTGGCGGAATGGCTCTACCCGTCTCGAGACGGCGGATCTTCGTTGGTCAAGTTGCATCTGCACTTCACCGCGGGTCGCATGGAAACTGAGTAGCTGATACTCATGGTTGCCGATGTCGATGAGAGCGTTCATGGCCTGTTGTTCTGTTTGTTGTCCTTGGTCGGCAAGGTTGGCGCCAGAAGCGCGAACATTTTCTCCAAGGGCTCCAACTATGCCGCGTGAAACAGTTGCCAGTCCGACCGCTGCCAGTTTTCCATAGACTCCAGGTGTGTTGCGCATTACGTTTGCCGCGGCAACGAGCCAGCTAACCATTGCTCCGCCTTCCACTACCGCACCCGCGATGGCTACCTTGGCTCCGGTTTTTTTGTCGTTCTGGCCTACTTCGACAAGATCGTCTGCTCTTTTGTGAAGGGTTTGCCATTCGCTGAGTTGGCCACGGAATTTTGGCAAGTGCCTTAATTTATCCAGGTCGGGTAATTGTTGTGAAGGTTTATCGCCTGACGCTTCCAACATTTTTTGACGTAGAAAATTAATTTTTTCCTGTTCGTTCAAATTGTTTTGGCCTGTCGACGGACTATTTGATTGAGAGTTTGAGACCTGGGCCACGGTAATCTGCTGTGTCAGGTTACTGGGGGTGGGGGCCTGTAATTGCGAGAGGTCATTTGTGGCCGCAGGAGTGCTTGGTGAATGATCGCGGTTTTCCTCATTCTCATCGCTGTAAGATATGACCGGGCGTCCGTTTGATTGTCGCTGATTGCCAAATTTATATTCGCTCACTTCCAACCTCTTGGTAAGGGTTCACTTGATTACAGTTATGGGGAAAAAACGCGGTAATGTGACCTATTCCGGTTAATGTGACCTAATCCGGTTCCGGGCTAAGTGATATGGCCTTCATCTGGGACTGTTGGGGAATGGGGAGTTTTTCAACACACCCATTATGAGCCCCACAGTTACAGGAAGTGTCTTGTAAACTTTCTTTTCATAGACTAGGTTAACGCATGTTTAAGTTCCTTTAACCGGGGGTTGTTTGGCTCGGGGCTGTCTGGGCGTGATTACTGCATATTCCGGCTGGTGGGGGCGTCATAGACGGCGGATGAGGCCGTTATTTCAGTTTTTAATTCTAGAGAGGAGATAGCTGTGGATCATTTCGCGCGGGACAAGTTTTTCAGATATTGCTCAGCACCGCTTATTCTTTTGGTCCTGACAACCGGCTGTAACAAAGTCTGGGTTAACGGTCCATCGCTGCCGGAAACCGAGATGAGCAGCACAGGGATGGGGGCCGCCGCCGGGGCAGTGATTGGAGCTGGGGTCGGAACAATTATTGGTTCGACCAGTGGTCATGCTGGCGAAGGATTGGTCATCGGTTCTATCGCCGGGGCCGCCGCTGGTGGGGCAATTGGTCGCGGACTTGAGGGGCAGCAGGAAACTCAACTTCAGGATACCAGGGAGGCTCTGACTCGTCAGGACCAGGTTATCAGGACGCAGCGTCAGGAGATTGAGGGGCTTCGGCAGCAATTTGACGATCAATTCAGTCGCAATAATCGCCCATCCTCCTATAGCGGTTCGGCTTATTCCTTGAATAATTACAGTGGTAATCCGCAAGCTCGCGCATATAACGAGCAACCAGTCAGCTCTTCTGTCGTAAATAGTTACGCTGACCGCTCTTCCGGGTCAGTCCCTTTCGGGAGTAATGGCGCGGGTGCCTCTTTTACCCAACCTCGGGTTGCCGCGGTTGCTCCGGTTCTCACCGCTCCTCGTTCGGTATCTTTTCCGCCAGTAACAGCCAAGGCGCGGTTGAGTGAGCCAGTTGTTGAAGTTCCAGTTACGGATATGAAAGTCAGTAATGGGGGTAAGGCAAAACAGCCACTATTTCAGCCTAAACAAGTTGTAAATAAAGAAGTCTCACAGGTAGCAGCGATTGCGCCGAAGGTTCCGGTAGTCGCTCCTTTGGCAACAAGTAGTGAGGCAGTGAAGCCACGGGTGGAGAGTGTCTCATCTGCTGTGAGCAGCAGCATACCGTCGGTTAAACCTGTTGGTTTTGGTAGTGCGGTTACTTCCAAATCCGTGGAGAACTCAGCTCCGAGGACAATTCCTACATTCAAGACGGAGACACCTGCCCCTGTGCCGAATGTTGAGGCGGCTAAGCCTGCTATGGAGACAGTGGAGACTGCCATTAAAGATCCGGGTTGCGTGAAGGCTGACGAGGAAGCAGGACGGGCAAATCGCGCCACTTCAGCTGCCGATAAGCTTTTTTATTATCGTCGGGCGTTGAGGTTCTGTCCATCTAACGCCAGCTATCATGTTGAAATTGGTCGCGTTTATCAGTCGATTGGGCGCGAAGACGATGCTGAATTTGAATTTCAGCAGGCGGTTAATCTGGACAGTGGCAATGCTGAGGCCAAACGTTTGCTCAGCGAACTTAATGGATGATTGGTGATATGAGAATAAAAGCTATTTTGTTTGTTGTTGCCCTGTCGCTGTCTGCTTGTGCCGGTGGAGTAAATAAAACTACTGCTGGGGCTCTTGGCGCTGGAGCAGCTGGGGCAGGTCTGGGGGCGATAATTGGTTCCCAGACCGGTCATGCCGGAGCTGGAACAGCTGTCGGCGCTGCGGCTGGAATTCTCGGGGGCGCATTGCTTGGGAACCAGCTCGACGAGCAGGATCGAAGATCGGCTGCGGCGAATAGTCGTCTGGATGAGCAGGACCGTCGGCTGGAGGAAAATCGTCGGCTAATTGAAGAACTTCGTCGGCGTGGTGCTGACGCCTGGTCGAGTGACCGGGGTGTGGTAATTAACCTTCCCGATGTGTTGTTTGAGTTTGATCGTTCGGATTTAACTCGTGATGCACACTATACAATTGAAGAGATTGCCGAAGTGATAAATGGTGTCCGTGACCGGCAGATTGCCGTCGAGGGGCACACTGATTCAATCGGTTCCGTTACTTATAACCGGGATCTTTCTACGCGCCGTGCTCGGGCAGTTGCCCGCGGGCTTGAGAGCAAGGGAGTCCCGGCAGGGCAGATGGTCGTGCGAGGATACGGCGAAGGGGCGCCAATTGCCACTAACAACAGTGAGGCGGGACGAGCGAGAAACCGCCGTGTTGAGGTGATAATTGAAAATTGATCGGTATTTTTTGATCATTTTTAATAAATTTACAGCACGTCATTACTCCGGGTGGTCATAACTTGAAAAGTAGAGCAGTTCAGCTCACTTTTGGATGGAAATAGAAGTTTTAAACCTCCCGGAGAACCTCAAATGTACGATCAAAAGCTGGGTCAAAATAACCAATCAAGCCCCGATCAAGGTCTAAATCAACTTTCAGCCCCGAGTAAACAGCCGAATACACTGGCTAGTTATCCGTTGGATAATAATCCGATGGCCTTGCCGAAAGTGACCGGTCAGGAAGTGCAGTTGGCTGATAATTCTGCTTATACCTACGGGAGTGGACAACCACGTCAATTCCAAGGGCAGTATCCCGGAGCTCAAAGCTATGTTCCTGCTCCACAATATAATGTTCAGCAACAGCAATCCTACAACCAGCAACAGGGAACCTCACCCGACGCTTTTTTTGGCTCGTTGCAGCAAAATGCCGAAGCAGTTCGGACCAGGATGAGTCAGGGAGCGCAGCATTACCAGCAGTCGGGACAAGCGACAGAGGCAGAACTGCAGCAGCAGTATTTAAATGCTCAACGTGCCCATTTGGAGGCTCAACGGTCGCGTTACGATGCAAGTATCAATCGGGATCAGGGGCAGATGATACGAAATGAGCAGAATATCATTGGCGGTAATATGCAGCTGCGGGACAGGGATTATAGATTTAATCAGCGGCAGGTGACTGATGAAATCAATAATCAGAATCGTCAGCTTGGCTTGGACAGAAATCGATACCGTTATGGGCAGCAGCAGATTAAAGATAATTTCAATAATCGAAAGCAAGAGGCAAATACCGGGTATGTCGAAGATACTATTGATATGAAGAAAATAAATCAGAACGTGAAATACGGGCGTGGAGTGGCTAAGGATGCATTCAGTACCATCAAAGACTTTCAAAAGCTTTTTGGTGGTAAGTAGCAGGCCGCGTCTTTACGGATTTTAGTGCATCAAAGTTTATCTAAGGCCCTTTTAGGGTCTTGGATATTTGTACCGTGTCAAAAAACTTCGTTGAACGGTAAGGCCGTGAGGAATGCTGAAGCGGTATAACATTCAGGTGTATGGACCTATGGCAGATATAGCCAACTCCCCAACTAAATCTCCCTCCAATTTAAGTTTGCCACCGCTAAAGCTTGATGTTGCCGTAGCTGACAAGTTGCTTGAAGCCGGTGCTATTTCACAAAACGCGGCTGCGGAATTAAAGCGAATGATTCCGGCGATCAATATGAATTCCGGAGACGATAGCAAGTTATGGGGAGGGAATCAGCCAATTGCAGGCGTTCATCCAGGAGTTGGCCTGACCCAGGAGCTGATGAATTATATTGCCCTTGGACAGGTTGCCGAGAAGCAAGGGATTCCGGCAGCTTTGGCAACACCGCGTCCGATCGTTGTGACAGGCGAGTATAACGAAGTGACAAGACAGTGGGTTGCGGCCTTGCAGGACAATATGGGGCTTCCGGGTGGGAACGGCCCATTGCCGAGTGGAGAATTTCTCGCCGGCCTTGTTGCTGCTGCTGATGATGTCAGGTCCAGAGGATTGGTATTTCATATCCAGGGTAATTATGGCGCAGGCCACAACGTTTCCAGTCAAGACAAGCCGGCGGGTAGGTTGACTCCGAGCGAAGGGTACGAGCGTTTGTTGGTTACCGAGACTTTATCATCACAGTCGCTGCAGGCAGTGGATGCAATACGCGCAAGGCGTGAACAGGGTATGGATATTGTTCAGGCTTTTTATGACAACCCGCAAGGGGTCGCATCGGGGAAGATGGCTAGTCCAACCATTGCAGCAGTGCAGGAGCTGTTGAATATCGTTGGTCCACGTGTATACAAGGAAAAAGGATTGTCGTTTGAGAGTTTCAAGCCCTTGCGAACTGATGGGGTGATGGATGCTCCGACCCAGCAAGTAGTCAACATGATGTATATGGAATACGGGTTGCGCGATGGGGTGGGTAATTTACCTGATAACAGGTTATTGGGAGAACTGTTGGCGCATGCAGGTGGTTACGCGCGTGATATCGGGCAGGCTAGGGATATACAAAGTGCTGCTCAGACAGGGAAAAAGATATTTCAACAGGTGGTGCCGTAAACGTAGCTTGTAGGCAATGACCTGTACCGGCTCAGACTTGATATGACAGACACTGTCAGGTTACCTTGAATTTCCAAAAAATTTGCCCCGCGGTGTGGCGAAGGCAAATTTGTTTGAAAATTCAAGGCTTTTATTTCTTATGTCTCTCAACGATTTCCCTAAGCCTTGTACAGCTTGATCGTGGTTATCTTTTCGGGTCGAGTACCGACCCGGACAAATGACCTTCACTGCCAAGTCATAACGTTAGTTACGCGCCAAGCTGGCGCGTCTACTCTATCGCACAGATTGAGCATGGTAGAAGAGCCTTCCAGGCTCTTGTGAATTCTTACGACGCCTCGGTTACGCGCCAAGCTGGCGCCTCTACTCTCACTCTGCCGCGTTGTGGTGCGTGTACCTCCGGTTTAGCCTCGAACTTTCAACAGACGAACTTCTTCCTCGTCGTCGTCTGAATCATCATCCTTGCTGGTACTGTGTTCGTAGACAACCATCGGTTTTTCGCCACTTGTAACTGATTTTTTCGAGACAACAACTTCCCGGGCATTTTCGGCATCAGGAATCTCGTACATGCTCTCCAGCAGGATATGTTCGATAATCGAGCGCAGGCCGCGGGCACCGGTTTTTCGTTCGATTGCCAGGTCAGCGATTGCCGTTAGCGCACCATCGGTGAAACGAAGATCGACGTGGCTGTAATCAAAGAGCGCTTTGTATTGTTTGGCAAGCGCATTTTGCGGTTTGGTCAGCACATCGACAAGATCTTTTCGTGCCAGTTCTTCGACTGTGGCGATAACAGGCAGCCGTCCAATGAATTCGGGTATCAGGCCAAAAGACAACAAATCCTTTGGCTGAAGGTGTGCTAGAGGATGGCGCATCTTCTCCTCAACTGCTTCGCGATCGGCGCCCTTGTTAAAGCCAATTTCCTGTTTGCCAAGACGCCGCTTGACTATTTCTTCCAGTCCTTCAAACGCTCCGCCGCAAATGAAGAGGATATTGGCGGTATTTATTTGCACCAGTTCTTGTTGTGGGTGTTTACGGCCACCTTTTGGCGGGACTCCGGCAACTGTTCCTTCAATAAGCTTGAGCAGCGCCTGCTGAACCCCTTCTCCCGAAACGTCTCGAGTAACCGAAGGGCTTTCCGCCTTACGTGAAATTTTGTCGATTTCGTCAATGTAAACTATGCCTTTCTGGGCCTTTTCGACGTCGTAATCCGCCGCTTGCAGAAGGCTGAGTATAATGTTTTCGACATCCTCACCGACGTAACCAGCTTCGGTCAGACTGGTGGCATCAACTATGGTGAAAGGCACCTGTAGAACTCTGGCCAGTGTTTGCGCCAGCAAGGTTTTTCCTGAGCCGGTTGGTCCAAGGAGCAGGATGTTGGATTTCTGCAATTCAACGTCACTACTGCCCTTTTCACTGTGTTCGATACGTTTATAGTGATTGTGGACAGCGACGGAGAGTATTTTTTTCGCTCTCTCCTGACCAATAACGTACTTATCAAGAAAACCTTTCAGCTCTTTCGGAGTGGGCAAGCGTCCGGCAAACTCATTATTGATGGTGGAAGAAAATTCTTCCTTGATAATGTCGTTACACAGCTCTATGCATTCATCACAAATATAGACGGAGGGACCGGCGACGAGTTTTCTGACTTCATCTTGAACTTTTCCGCAGAAAGAGCATCGCAGTGTAGCACCACCTCTTCCGTTTTTCTCGCCGCGATTGATCATTGTTAGTACCCCGTTTACTGTCTATACATCTTAGCAATATGAGTCAGGTCAGAACTTGCGAGTCCTCTTTGTTGCTTTTCTGCCTTCTATCTATATTGATGCAGCAAGTGAGCAGCTCTGATTCAACAAAAAACGGGGGCAGGGCTTTTTGCTTAATTGCCGGGAGTGCCGAAACTCTCAGATTATACCGGAGATGAAAGAATATTATGGAAAATCAAGAGATTGAGTTTGTTACAGGGGATCGGGTGCAGCGAGTTGAGCGTCCGGGGCAACTGGGAACTGTTGAGCGAGTCAGGGTTGAGACTACCAGGACAACTCTGAAGGAAGACGGGGGCGAGCCACCAGGGATTACTGTCACTGTTCTTTGGGATAATGGAACATTGTCACATTTTGTGCCGCAGAGTTTACAGAAGGCTTGATTTTCTGCCGGGCTTGGCCCGGCATTTTCGTCATTTGTCGGTAGTAAGTTGTTCAGGTGAGACTCTGAGGTATTTAGGGTGTGTTGAAAAGCACACCCTAAATACAGACAGCTTAAGCTGGATGCCTGCGCGCTAAAAAGAATATCAAGCGCAGTAAATGTAGGGCTAAAATGGCCCTACAAAAGAAAAACTAATAGAGGGGAGACTTTTTCGTATCTCCGATACGAAAAAGTGGATTGACGGAAGTCAATCCTGGCGAAATGCCAATTTCGCAACACTCCCGATTAGTGAGCCAATTCGTTGCCACGGATCAGGCGTTTGATGTTTTCAGTGTGTCTGAGAATTACGATGACTACAATAGCGGCCACCGTGGCCTTAAGAGCATTATCGTAGGAATCGCCAATATCCATAACAACTGCAATCAGAGTTGCAATTGCCGCAACCAACGAACCAAGAGCTACATATTTTTTGACTTTCACCACCATCAAAAAAACGATGGCAGCAAATAATGTTGGGATTGGTGCGAGAATGGTAAAGACACCAAGACTGGTGGCGACACCTTTACCACCATTGAATTTCAGGAAAAGCGAATAACAGTGACCAAGAACAACAAAGAGTCCTGGTAGCGAGGTAAGTAGGTTCTGCTGATGTAAATTCACCGGAAGCTGATTTATATCGCTGAGGTAGTTGAAGGCAGCGGGGATTAGGCTGACGGCCAGAATTCCTTTCGTGGTATCGAGCACCAGGGTAATTGCGCCAGCTTTTTTGCCCAGGGCCCGTTTTACATTCGTTGCTCCGATATTGCCCGAGCCAACGCTGCGCACATCAATTCCCTTGAGTTTGCCGAGCAGCAATCCCGTCGGAATTGAACCCAAGAGAAAGGCAAGAATGCAGGACAGGCTAAGCATCATAAAATCAAAGGGCATTCACTTAGGCAGGGGGTTACAGAGAAAATCACAAGACCACAAGACCAAGGGTGGGCATTTATTATAGCGGTTATTTATACGATAGAATCATAGGCCTTGCTGAGTATAAATCGGGGCGAGAGGATTTGAACCTCCGACCTCACGGTCCCGAACCGTGCGCGCTACCAGGCTGCGCCACGCCCCGATAATGGACTAAAATTCAAATCCTCCGAGGCTTGATTTGATACCGGCAAGGTCCTCGTTTGTGATACCAAGCTCTGTTGCCAGCTCTTCTATCGCCTGTGGTTGCATCAGCACCACACCCATCAGTTGTTGCAGAATTTCCGGTGGAAGTGCGAATTCCTGAATGCGGGTCAGTAAGGCCGATGGATCGTCTTTCAGCAGGGAGACCAGTTCAGTCATCTGCTCCTGGCTGATGCCAGCTTTTCCCAGAATATCTCCCAGTAGTGACATTTCGGTTTCCTTTTAAATTACATGTTGTTGATGATTGCATCGCCAAAGCCTGAGCAGCTGACGAGCTTTGCTCCGGACATCAATCGTTCGAAATCGTAAGTTACTGTTTTGGCATCTATCGCCCGTTCTAGACCATTGATAACGAGATCGGCGGCTTCGTGCCAGCCGAGGTAACGAAGCATCATTTCCCCAGAGAGAATCACGCTACCTGGATTAACCTTGTCCTGGTCGGCATACTTTGGTGCTGTGCCGTGTGTTGCTTCGAAAATGGCATGGCCTGTAACATAGTTGACATTGCCACCAGGTGCTATGCCAATACCGCCAACGCAGGCGGCGAGGGCATCGGAAATATAGTCGCCATTGAGGTTAAGAGTGGCAATAACTGAATATTCGGCCGGTCGGGTCAGTAGCTGCTGCAAGAAGGCATCGGCAATCACATCCTTGATAACCACTTCTTTGCCAGTTTTCGGGTTTGTAATTTTACACCATGGGCCACCATCAATTAGCTCAGCGCCAAACTCTGTTCTCGCCAAATTATAGCCCCAATCACGAAAGCCACCTTCGGTGAATTTCATAATATTACCCTTATGGACAAGCGTAACGCTGGGTTTGTCGTGGCTTATCGCATATTCAATAGCTGCACGAACAAGGCGTTCGGTGCCTTCGCGAGATACCGGTTTAATGCCAATTGCGGTGCTTTGAGGAAAGCGGATTTTACCGTATCTCTGGGCGAATTGTTCTTTAAAGGTTGAGAGAAATTTTTCACAATCTACACTGCCGGCTTCAAATTCAATGCCGGCATAAATATCCTCGGCATTTTCGCGAAAAACTACCATATCAGTCAGTTCCGGTTGCTTGACTGGACTGGGCACACCAGTGAAGTACCGCACGGGACGGAGGCAGACATAGAGATCGAGAATTTGCCTCAAAGCTACATTAAGTGAGCGGATGCCACCGCCAACGGGAGTGGTCAAAGGGCCCTTTATGCCGACAAGGTATTCCTTGAAGCAGTCAAGGGTTTCGTCGGGAAGCCAGTTGCCGGTCAAATTAAATGCCTTTTCTCCGGCAAGTACTTCGCGCCAAATGAGCTTGCGTTTGCCGGCGTACGCCTTTTCTACAGCAGCATCAAAGACTCGCACCGAAGCGCGCCAGATGTCAGGGCCGGTGCCATCACCTTCGATAAAAGGGATAATCGGATAATCAGGGACGTTAAGAATACCGTTATTGATAGTGATTTTACTTCCTGCCGACATATGGTTCCCCCGAGTCGCGAGTTTATAAAGGTAGTGACTTTTGATGTAAATTTTGGATAAGGACACCCACAGATACAATAAACATGGCCTTAAGAAAAGTAGGAGCTATCTTCCTCCGAGCATGTTTTTTTTCCGGACGTAGGCAAAATAGATCAGATGTGCGCCCTCAGACTCGCTTTCGCCCCAAATAACCTTGAGATCGATCCGTCGTAGCACGTCTTCAAGTGGTGAGATGCCCACGCTACTGACTTCCTGGTTATATCGCCAGCCGCGGATTTCCTCTTTGAGCGCCTCTGACGCTTCAAGCTCACCGGAGAAATATCCTAGTTCATCAAGTTTTTCCTCGAGTTTACCATCCTCTGAGCCGGTCTCCGGTGTTTCACGGGATGTCTCGATCGCTGTCATAATGTAGCGGGCGTAGAGAGATGCACTAAAGTTCATATTCTCGGCGAGGTAGCGGTCGACGTTTCTTGTTTGCACAGTAATCAAGGTTGTCAGACCAATGCCGAGGATGGCCACGGCGATCGCCACTTCGATCAAGGTAAAGCCGGATTCGCGATTCCCTGATCGGGAGTAAGATGATGGGGGCGGGAGGATGTCATTCATGATTTTAGAAATCCTGGTAGCCTGAGGATACTAATGTTTCACCCGTCGAGGGGTTAACTGACACCGATGCCATTTCGCCTGCAATCGTCAGGTGAAGTATAGCAATTGAACTTGCACCAAACGATGAGAGGCGAATAGAAGCGATGCCTTCAGTGACCACTGAATCGGGCAGTTTCAGATCGATAAGGTCGATGCCGGAGGAAAAGCGTTTTTCTTCCGCCATTTCAGGAAATTCAAGAACTGTCGCCAACCTTACTTCACTGCCGTTACGGGAAAGGACGAAATCGTAGTAAAGTTCGGGCAGTGGTTTGCTTTGCCGGCTGTCCTCAATTGCAAATTCATCGCTCAGTGAAGAGACGGCCTTCATGTCCTCGCGCTGGCGGCGTAGCCTTTCTTCTCTGGTTGTGAAGCTTTCCTGACTTGAAAGTTCGGCATCATCGGCATTGGCGGAGGAGACTTCTCGTCTCACGGTGTAGCTGTTGGTATCAAGATCGACAAGGATACGAAAACCTTGTCCGGTCGCCAGCGCTTCGCGGAAGAGAAATTCCCAGGTGTTTGCGAATCGGCGTATTTCCTCTCGTTGTTTCCAGACCATGACTGCATCTGTACGCGACAGAACCAGCGAACTGGCAAAGGCAATCAGAACGATTACCAAAACAATTTCGATTAGTGTGAAGCCATGTTCGTCACTTCGTCTGTGAGGCAGTATTTTAGTGGACCGGTTGTCTGAGCAGCATTTCTTGTTGAAAGTGCGCCCACTGATATCGTCACTGGGCCGCAAATTATGGTCGTAGTGTGACATCCTGGTTAGCGCCTTCTCCGCCTTCTCCGCCATCGGAACCGAGACTGGAGAGAGAATAGGTCCGACCGTCATTCTCCAGGCTATAGCGATAAGGGGTGCCCCAGATATCTTTCAGGTCCTCTTCTTCGAGGAAAGGCACATATAGTTTACCACTACTTTTAACATCCGACGGGGCGCTTACCAGCCCTTGGATAGTTGGAGGATAGGTATTAAAATCGAGGCGGTATTGTGAGAGGGCCTGCTTGACGTTTTCCATTTTTGTAACATTCAGCTTAGCCTTTGCTGCGTCGCTTTTGCCGAGAATACCACGGCCAACGACTACGAAAATAAGCGAGAGTAGAGTGATTACAGCAAGAATCTCTACAAGAGTCATACCGCGTTCATTGTTCAGACTATCCGGGTATCGGGAGTGCGGATTGTTAATGGTAATTATTTTCATATAAAACTCCTACATTGAAAGCGATGACATCTCCAGCATTGGCAGCATCACTGCCGCGAGGATGCCTCCCACCACTACAGCAAGAAAGAGAATCAGGAAAGGCTCAAGAATTTTGGTAAACGCTGAGACAAAGGCATTAATTTCAGATTCATAGGTTTTTGCCACACGCATCAGCATTTCTTCGAGGCGTCCGGTTTTTTCTCCTATACCGACCAGATGGGTTAGTAACTTGGGGAAGATACCGGAGCGACCCAGTTCCGTGGCAAGTGGCCGCCCCTCCCTTACCCCGGCAATGGCAGAATCTATGACAGCTTCAAGTATCACGTTCCCTGATATACTGCGTACGATTGCCAAGGCGGCAAGTAACTCGACGCCACTTTCAAGCATTGTGCCCAGCGTTCTGGCAATTCGGCCAGTGGCAATTTTGATATTGATAGGGCCAAGGAACGGCATGGTTAGTTTCAGACGATCAATTTTCTCTCGTCCTTTGGTGCTGTTTGCATAGCGCTGAAAGCTGAAAAAACCTCCAACGATTAATAAAAGGATCGCCCACCAATAACCTTGAACGATGTTACTCAGCGTGATCACTATTTCGGTGGGCAGCGGCAAAGCCTGTTTTTTGTTATCGAAGATTTCAGTAATCTGTGGAACGACATAAGCCAGAAGCAGCAGCACGACGACAAAACAGAGGAAAAGCATCAGCACCGGATATACAGCAGCGGCGACGAGTTTTCGCTTCAGTTCGGCCTGACTTTCCAGAAGTTCAGAGAGACGTTCGAGGACAATGTCCAGTGTCCCACTCGCTTCACCGGAGGCGACCATATTGCAGTATAGTGCCGGAAACACCCGGGGATATTCTTTTAGGGAATTTGCCAGAGTCGATCCTTCGTTCACGCGGTCTGCGACTTCCGAAATTACTCGTTTTAGTCTTTCATTATCGAGCTGCTCAGTCAGTGCTTTCAGTGACTCAACAATTGGGATGCCCGCGCCGATCAAGGTGGACATTTGTCGGGTGGCGATGCTCAAATCTCCAAGTCCAACCTTGTTTGAGGAGAAGTGGAAATGAGTTCCTATGTTCTTCTCTCTTGATTTGCTCTCGTTAAGCGAGGAAGGGAAAATCCCTTGTTGTTTTAACCTGGTGCGCGCTCCTTTGGACGTGTCAGCGTCGATAACGCCAGAGACGTTTTTCCCATTTTTGTCGATGCCTTTGTATTCGAAGACTGCCACCTGGGCCTCCCCTATTATTCGGTGTTATCTTCTTGGGTAACGCGGATGATTTCAGAAATTGAGGTGATGCCGTTAGTGACCTTGATCGCACCATCCTGGCGCAGACTGAGCATGCCTTGTGCCCGCGATCTGATATGCGAGGCATCAGCACGTTGCATTATCGCAGAACGAACATTGTCATCAATGAGCAGTATCTCATGTATGCTTGTTCTTCCTTTATATCCACTGCGCTGGCATAAAGAGCAGCCGTTTTCACTGGCAGTATAGAATTTAAATTTGGCTGAAGCATCGTCTCCCAGTCCGATTTCGCGAAGTTGCTCTGTGGTGGGAACTGTCCGAACTTTGCATTCGGGGCAAAGAGTACGCACAAGACGTTGGGCGATTACCACAAGCAGACTCGAGGAAATAAGAAATGGCTCAACTCCCATATCCAACAAACGGGTTATGGCGCCCGGCGCATCGTTGGTATGGAGGGTCGAAAAAACGAGGTGTCCAGTCAGTGATGCTTGAATTGCAATCTCGACTGTGTCCAGGTCACGTATTTCTCCGACCATGATTACATCAGGATCCTGGCGCAGAATTGACCGTAGCCCTGAGGCAAAAGTGAAGTCGATTTTTGGGTTGACCTGCATTTGCCCGATTCCTGGGAGCTCATATTCGACAGGATCTTCTACTGTGAGAATATTTTTATCTTCCGAGTTAATTGACGCCAGGCATGTGTAAAGCGTTGTCGTTTTTCCTGAGCCTGTGGGGCCTGTGACCAGAATGATGCCGTGACTTTTTTTTATCAGCCGTTCAATTGTCAGTCGATTTTCTCGATGCAGTCCGATACTTGTAAGATCGAGAATGCCTTTGGATTTGTCGAGAAGGCGCATGACTATGCGTTCGCCATAGCGAGTCGGAACAGTAGAAACACGTATATCTAGATCTTGACCGGCAATTCGCAGGCCAATCCGACCGTCTTGGGGCAAACGCTTTTCGGCGATGTTTAGGTTGGCCATCACCTTTACCCGTGAAAGGATTGCCGCCTGATGTGTGCGATCTTCAGTGTCGACCTCGCGCAGAATGCCATCAACACGAAATCGTACTTTCAACACATTCTCGTACGGTTCGATGTGAATATCAGAAGCACTTTCACTGGCTGCACGGAAGATGAGGGTGTTGACGTAACGAATGATCGGAGCATCGTCATCTTCGGCGTCAGTCAGGTCGATTTTAAGTGATGAAGAAACTTCATCATCTTCTCTTTGCTCCATACCGAGAGAGCTTGAGCGAGAAGACATCAGTGTTGTTCTGACGGAGTTAATGACTCGGATAATTTCGGTCTCTGGCACGATAATGATACGAGCCGGCTTTTCATAACAATTGCTGATGCAGTCTATTGCATCAATATTTAATGGGTCGCTCGTGGCAATTAACAGTTCATCGTTATCGATGGCCAAGGGGATGGTCTTCATTTGTCGACCCCACGAGCCGAGAAGTCGGGAAAAATCACCACGGATGGGAGAGTCTGGTGGAACTACATCTTCCGGGATGTTGCTTCTGAATTCAAATCCCAGACGACCTGCCAGCGCCTCAAGAGAATTGTCGCCATTAAGTTGCATTAATAAACCTCTCTAGAGCTTCACTGACTTTGTTCGATTTCACGCCAGAGTCGTCTGGTCTCTTCAGCTGTTAATACCGGGAAAGCCTTTGAGGCAGCGTATGCTGAGGCGTTTTGTTCTTTCAAGCTATCATCATTCGGGTAAGAACCTAGACAGACAAAGCGCTCATTGATTGGTGAGCCAGAGAATGCATAACTCAGACCGGGGGAGAAGAAGCGGTCGAGTTCGGCTGATTCCAGGCGCAATCCAATGGTTCCATAGCGGTCAATAAAAGGAAACTGTTTCCCTAGGGCCGCAGATGCGACAGGTTGCCCGACCTTACGAAGCAAGATGTAACTGCCGGCAGCTGTCACTTGTGTTTTTTCGGTAGGCTGCTCCAAATTAGTATCAACTACAGCAAGGGCGGGGCGGGGCGGAATTACTGGAGTAACCTGGAACTCGACGACATCACCACTTTGTTCGGAAAACTTGTCGCTATCGAGGGAAGATAGTTGTGTAGCTTTCGGGGTGGCCGATGAAGTGCCTTCATCGACAAAGACACGTTCCTTGGTTGGTCGAATTGGTGTGATTGTTGTCGGTAAAGGTTCAGATGCTGAGAGTTCTACCGCGACATTGTCAATAAGTTCGTTATGGAGGACCTCTTCTCTACCTGGGTTGAGGTGGTTGCGTTGGATAATAGCTTCAACTCTATCGGCGCCACTTTTTGTTGTTTCACGTGCGTCGTACTGATTGGAAACGATGCGTGGTGTGAGGAAGATTAGCAGGTTAGTGCGGTTGATACGACTGTCTTCTGTTTTGAAAACATGTCCAAGAACCGGAATATCCATTAGCACAGGAACGCCACGGGTGGATTCAGTGATGTTATCAGAGATTAATCCGCCGGTTACAATCATCTGGTTACTCTTTACTTCCACAACAGTGTTGGTTGTTCGTTTGGTGGTAGTCGGCCCATTGGCATCATTCCGCGTGCCGGCGACAACGTTTGAAATTTCGACGAATATTTTTAGTGTTACAAAATCACCCGCATTAATTTGAGGAGTGATTCTTAAGGTTATCCCGACGTCCTGTCGTTCTATCTGATTAAAGGTGTTGTTGAGGTTAGTCGGATCCGTCGATGTGTTGGTAACGAACGGAACGTTCTCACCGACAATAATTTCAGCCTCCTCGTTGTCGGTTGTCAAAATAGTTGGGGAGCTGAGGACATTGACATTATCATTAACACTGACAGCATCGATGAGGAACGCTTGGGAAGGAATGGTGATGCCACCAGGTAGAGTCAAGGTTCCTGCACTGGCTGCAGCTATCGACAAGTCGCTGAGTGCGGTGGGGTTTGTCAATACATCGGTCAGACCGCCATAGTTCGTTTGGAATATTACGCCAGCTTCATTGTTTGCCAGTGTGCCCTGAAATTCCAGTCCCATTGAGTTGTTGTTGTTGAGTGTGACCTCGAGAATTGTTGCTTCAACAATTACTTGTCGTCGCTGCACATCAAGGTCGTCGATTACTTGTTTGACTCGTAGGTAATCTGAGCGACTCGCGTTGATGATTAGAGAATTGGTCGCGGGATCTGGGGCAATTGAGACATCACCTTCGAACTGTACCCGACCAGGTCCTGTTGCGGTTGAGGTTTCCTGCATACGCGCGCGGGCATTAATTTGAGAGTTGGTGCCAGTATTGGCAGTGCTGGCGGATGCTCCTTGTTTGCTTCCCTCCTCGTTACTGGCCCCGGATATGAGTTGGGTCAGGATTTCTGAAAGGTCTTCGGCACTGGCGTGACGCAGACGGTGAACGAAAAACCTTCCGCCTGAAAGGTCGACAGGGCTATCCAGCTTTTCAACCAGAGCTTGAATTTTAATTGTGAGTTCAGGATCAGCGACTACTACTAGAGAGTTTGTTCGCTGATCGGGAATTACTTTAAGTGGCAGGCGTCGTCTTTCTACCGAGGCCGAGCGACCGGTGGTGCCTTGATTAGGCATAATGTTACGTTGCATCATCGGTCTACCCATTTGCGGGTTAACGCGAGGGGTGGCCGCCGCGTCAGAGGTTTTATCGTCCTTCTCACCGAGGATTTGGTTAATTTTCTCCGAGATATCGTTCACATCGGCGTATTTAACCGGGATGATGGAGATATCCTGGTCGATAGCCGGAACGTCGAGCATTGAGACCAGTTTTTTCAAGCGGGCAATGTTCGCAGCGGAGTCGATCATGATTAGTGCATTAGTGCCCTCAAAGGAGTTAATGACGCCGTCTCCGGATACAAATTGCGAGAGTAGTTTTTGCATATCTTCAGCCTGCACATGCTTCAGACGCAGAAGTTGGGTTACGAGTATGTCTGAGGGATGTAGCGGGCTTTCCGAGATCAATGGCAGCGTTGTTGATTTTGCTGATTTTGCCTGGATGACTTTCCAGGTATTCTGATCCACGGGCACTGTAGTGAATCCTTTCAACAAAAGAACCGAATCGAAGATGCGCAGGGATTCTTCCAGTGTGACAGGGTGTTGCAGGTGAATGGTGATTTTCCCTTTGACTGCTTCATCGACGATGTAGGTTCGTTTGGTCAGTTTGCTGATAGATTCAATCAACTCGGTTATCTCTCCGTCCTGGACATTGAGAATGTCAGTTTTGACATCGGCCAAGGTCGGGTCCAAATCAACTGAAGTTGAATGGTCCTGTTTGCGTAGGTGCATTTTTTTGATGGAACTATTTTTGCCCACCAAGTTGTCGGAGGGTGGAAGCTGATTGGTCTCAGGGGTGGTTTCAGCAAGGTTGAAAGCGTCTTCATAGAGAATTTGTTCTGCGCTGAAATCTTCTGTCGGGACGTCGCTTTCCGCGATTAGCAGTTGTGGTGCGGCGATGAACGCGAAGAGTGATATGGCTGTGGAAAATATTTTATTCATACTCATTGCTGGTTAAGACGAGTCCGTCTTGATTACCTACTGAATTGCATAGCGCAATTCCCGATCTTCGCCCATACGCTCAACAATAACGTTAATTGAGCGTTCACTTTTTAAATCTTCAAATAGTTTTAATGCTTGTGATGGATCGCTGAGGCTGTTGTCGTTCACAGTTTTCAGAATGTCACCGTTTTTGAGACCAAGCTTTTCATAAAGACTGCCGCGGCGGATGGCGAAAAGGCGCATTCCGATACTTTTACCAGCCCTAAAGTAAGGCACGGCACGAGCTTGTGACAATAGCTGCGGTAAATTGGCCATGGCTTCCTGGAGTTCGGCCTCGGCGACAGTAAAGTCCTCTTGTTCACTGACATTATCTGTGGTGTCAGCGTTGTTTGTGCCTCCGGCACTTTTGTTTCTTTCGAGTTTCAGCTCCTCAATTTTTCCACCGACATCAATTTTAACGCTCGCCGGCAAGACTTCGACCAACTTTCCTCCGCCGAAGATTGAAGAATCGATGTCGAATATCTTTTGCTCCTTTTTGCCATCGGAATTTTCGATAATCGCGAAGGGCGGACTTCCGGGGGTGCTGTGAGTCGCCACAAGCCGAAGTTTCAGATTTTTTGCCGGAACAGCGGCCTGCACAGCGGCGTTTTGTTCAGCTTCTTTCAGAGCAAATATATTGCGGTTTTCGATTGCCGCATATGAAGCCAGTGATGGTGGGGGGGGATTTTCGGAGTCGGTAAGACCTTTGATTTCTAACGGTGAAACAGAAAATGACATTGAGGACCTTAGTTCCGAGGCGAGGGCAGCAGCACCGTACACGGCAAAAAGCAGGGCGCCTTTGCCTAGTAACTGAACGAGCAGACTGATGCTTACCTTATTTTTCATTCGGTTTTTATGGTCGCAGAGCGTCCGTTGTTATTGATTCTGTTATTTGGTGTGTTGTGAAATTAACATTTCTCCGGGTCTGGCAGTCGCCAGAATATTATTTCACCACCATTTTTTGACTTCTCAACTTCGCAAATCAATGCCGCCCGTGCTTAACCTTACGAAAGCACAAAAAAAGAGGCAGTAGATACTGCCTTTTCTTCTAGCCGATTACCGAGTAGGTGAGCAACCACGATATGTCGTACCGAGGGGCAAAACCAGGTTGGATGGATATTTATACTGCTCGCACTTTAATTCCCCGATCCAGAACACCTTTATTTCGAGTAGTATATTGGTCTTTGATCGCATCCGCTAGCGCGGCTGCATTCCGGGCTGGATTTTGCCAGAATTTTGTGTCGTCGAGGCTATTTTGAGGTGGTTAAACAGCAACGGGCCAATAAAGGCCCGTTGCTGTGATACTGCTTATTCTGCGGTTTGGTTCTGAATTTTGATTCTACACCTCGTCGTTCCTACGCCTCGTCAGACTCCGTCTCAAGATTCATCCGCAGAGAACGCAGAATCAGTTTTGAGTGCTGGACGATCCAGTCATTCCCGAGGTGATAACAGCTGGATCGGTGATGCCGAGTTCTCGGGCGCGATCGCAGATGTTTGCCAGGGATACGCCGCGAAGCGTAGACTGAATGGAACCTTCAATTTCAGACCAGACAGTGTCGATTAATTCGGCAAGCGCTGGAGCATTAGTGCGAGTATCCTCTTGAAGCTTCGGGCGGAGAGCACGAAGAACTTCCTCAAGGCGGATTTCGCCGGCATCCTTAGCCAGAGAGTAGCCTCCTCGAGGTCCTCTCTTGCCTACGACGACATTTGCCTGACGCAGTTTTGCAAAGATCTGCTCGAGAAATCTTTGTGGGATTTCCTGACGCTTTGCGATTTGTCTTACTTGGGCAGGGCCACCGTCGAGGTTGTAGGCTAGGTCTACAAGCGCCCTCATCCCATATTCTTCTTCTTTAGAAAGCTTGACTGCCATAGCCGGAATCTTCCTTCATAAGTATATTGAACAAGTTACTAAAAAGCCCGATTTAACTCTGTTGTGGCATAATACAAACCACTTCATCAGAGAATCTGGCTCAAAATACAAATCGAATTTAGAGGTAAACATTTGGGCATTATTAATATAGCCCAATGGTCTGACGATTCGTTCGGGCATGATTTACATCGTAAGACTGATAAAAAGCAACCCTTCAGTGTTAAATTTAACTAAAATCCTGAAATTATTCTGGATAGGTTTATTCGGCACTAAGTTGCCAGGCGGGGGATGTTGTTTGAAGTTCCAGTAAAATCAACGGTTAATCTTGGGTGAAGACCATTTTTGTTATCCCTCAATAGTTTACCTGGCAGATTTCATCCCTTGTTTTTTATAAAACGCGGCGACTGATTTTTCGTGTTTTGCCAGTAAAGTTCTCGCGGTAGAACGTTTCTTGATTGCTACAGGAGTATAGACGCCATCGGGATGGCTACCAAGGAATTCGTCATATAGTTTGATGGCCGATTTGAGAGGAGCTGGGTCCAGTCCGGGGCCTTTATAAAGATAATAATGGGAGTTGGCGAGCTGCAGTTCAGCGTAATCTCTGCCTTCGTTTGCCGGGTTTGCGGCAAGGAAATTTTTATATGCTTCGATTGCCTCAGCATATTGCTCACTGAAAAAAAAGCTGTCGGCGATTTTAAGTTCCGCAAGAGGGACATAGGCGCTGGACGGATATCCATTAATAAGTTGTTGCCAGTAGTCGCGTGAACGCGTGAACAGGCCACGTTGATAGGTATCCATACCCGTCTCAAGGTAATATGCCTCCGGAAAAGATGGAGTTTCCAAAATGCTTTCTGTCGGACTGTTTGACGAACAGCCAGCAAGCACGCACAAGGCAAGTCCAACTGTCAGGAGAGTGCTTTTTTGAATTTGATCATTTGTCATTGCCGCGTCAGCCTCGTGTGGTCGTAGGTGATAAAAATAGGGAGTGTTCGCTTTGATGGTTATTGGCTGGTGTTACTTTCTTCCAGGCTTTGGTTTTCCTCTGACGTACGTCGTGCAGTGAATAATTCTGGCAAACGGCGCAGCGCTACACATGTTCTTCGCCACTCTGCTGCGGGAACTGCCGGATATCCACCTACCTCAGTATTTTCGGGGATATCGCCGGCGATACCGCTCATTGCGGCGGCTCGCACGCCATTACCAACTGTTATATGGTCAGCAACTCCAACTTTGCCGGCCAGAGTGACGCCACTACCGATTTTGGTGCTGCCGCTAACGCCGACCTGGGCGCACATGATTGTCCTTGTGCCAACTTCAACGTTGTGGCCGATCATGACAAGGTTATCCAGTTTACTGCCACTTCCGATACGTGTTTCACCAAGCATTGCCCGGTCCACAGTAGCATTTGCTCCAAGGTCTACATGATTTTCGAGTACTGTAATGCCGATATGTGGGATTCGCTGATAACCCGAATCCTTGTTGTAAATGTAGCCAAAGCCGTCTCCGCCGACGATTGCACCGGGTTGGAGATTACAGTCATCACCAAGGATTGAGTATTCACGCACGACGCTATGGGCATGAAGCTCGCAGTTTTGGCCGATGGTGGCGCCATCATAAACCACAGAGTGGGAGTGGAGGATTGTATTTTCACCAATCGAAACATTTTTCCCAACAAAGCAGAAAGGAGCAATTGAGGCACTTTGAGCAATACAGGCGCTCGGGTCAACAAAAGCAAGTTGATGAATACCTGGGGTCGAAGATTGTTTACGCGCTAACCGATGAGACAGGGTAATTATTGCCGCCATGGGGTTGGCGACAATAATCTGCGTTGTGGCAATTTCTTCGTAATATTTCGCTGTTATAATTGCGGTGGCCGGCGAGTTCGATGCGAGTTGCAACATGGCTCGATATTGCTTCCGTGCCTTGGGAGCGAAGAAAGAGAGGTCCCCTTCAATGGCACTTTCAAGTGGTTTTATATTTGATATGTAGATGCTGCCAGCATTGTCGCTTTCCGGGGCGATTTCACCAGATATAATTGCGGCAATTTCAGCAATACTTAGTTTAGTCATGGTAATTCCTGTGCTTCAGTCTCGGCTTAACCTGTATCAGGTAGGGGTGCGTCTGCGATAATGGTTGATAACATTCAGCTGGCCTAGCTACAAGGCGGGTTAGCGTAGACAGCATTACCGCCTAGATGCACCGATCTTGTCGAGAAAGGTCGCAGATTATGGGTAATCTGAGGGAGCGCTTTCGGGCTAACCCGAATGTTGCATGTAAGCCCGAGCGAGAGCTGTTCGGATAGGTGGCTAGCCTCCTTACTAATGAGTCCACTGGATGTGTTAGGTTCAGAGCCTATCCAGAGGAGGAGAGATGAAGAAGTCACAATTCACAGAAGAACAAATAATCCGGATACTTAAGGAAGGCGAAGGCGCGGAGTGCACGCGAGACGTTTGCCGGCGGCACAATATCACTGAGCAGACATTTTACCGCTGGCGTAACAAGTTTGGTGGGATGGATGTTTCAGATGCCCGTCGCTTGAAGGAGCTGGAAAGAGAGAACCAGCAGTTGAAGAAGCTGGTGGCGGATCAAGCGTTGGATATTCAGATTCTGAAGGAAGTGAATTCAAAAAAGTGGTGAGCCTGCCTCAGAAACGTCAGGCGGTGAACGATATATTAAACAGGCACGCAGTAGGTAAACGGCGTGCCTGCAAAATTATCGGCATAAACCGCTCAACTGAGAGCAGGCGTTCGAGCAGAGCGGCAGTTTTGCAGGCAGTGGTGGGGAAAATAGTCGAGCTGTCAGAACGGTATCCTCGCTGGGGATATCGCAAAATATACGATCGCTTGAAGACAGATGGCACTTGCATTGCCCGCGAGACCGTCCGTCTGCTGCGCAAGCAGGAAGGCCTTCAGGTAGAAAAAAAACAGCGGAGAAAACGCCATTTGGAAGCAACATCACAGCGCGAGCTTGAGGCATGTTACCCGAATTATGTCTGGAGCTATGATTTTGTCGAGGACGCGACAGCAGATGGCAGACGCTTGCGATTTCTCAATGTGGTGGATGAGCATACTCGGGAATGTCTTGCAATCAGCTGTTCCAGGACTCAGAACTGGCAGAAAGTGAAGCAGGTGCTGCAGAGGCTTGTCGGGTTTCACGGCGTGCTGGACTTTCTCAGGTCAGATAATGGTTCTGAATTTATCGCGAAGAAGCTGAAAGAATGGTTGAAGGAGATGAAGGTGCAGACGGCATATATCGAGCCTGGGAGTCCGTGGCAGAATCCGTATGTTGAAAGCTTCAATTCAGTCTTTCGAGATGGGTGTCTTAATCGTTGGCTGTTCTTTTCGCCGAGAGAGGCCCAGAGCATCGCTGATACGTGGAGGAATGAATACAATCTGGAACGGCCGCATGGCTCACTTGGAGGAAGTACGCCGGCCGCCTTTGCTCATGGCTACGCCATGAGCAAGCATGCAGAGGTCGCTTGAGAAGTTGTTACGAATTATGAAAAACAGCTCTGCCCCTAACATTGAACTTGGTCTCAACATTTTGGGCTTGCCACCGGAGAGTCTTCAATCGGGAACACTTAAATATGCTCGACTCTCTACCCAGCCCTTGCCTCAGACTTGACAACCTACGACTATGTTCGGGTTAACCTTTTTTGTTGGTATTGTCACCCAGGGCGACGATACGTGTTCCGCCGGCATAGTCTTCAGTTCGATAGGAATCCGTAGATCGGATTTTCTCCAGTGTTTGACGCATTTGGTTGGCGATGGAGCTAATATTTTCAATAATTTCAGTTCCCTTACCGTGTTCAGGACGTGATGAACGCAACATGTCTATTTGCAGCAGAAGAGCGGTAAGTGGTTGTCCTAGTTCATGGGCGGTTGCTCCGGCGAGCTCGGCGAGCAAGAGGTTTTTTTCCGCCGAGGCGAGTTTTTCTCTGGTATCGGCAAGTTCCGAAATAAGGTCGGATGTGCGAAGAAGGGCATGCACACGGGCTTCGAGCTCGGCCAGGGAGAATGGTTTGGTAATATAATCATCTGCACCAATTTCGAGGCCGGAGACAATCTGGTTGATATCTTTTTCACAGGTCAGGAAAATTACAGGTGAGAACCTTTTCCCGGATTGTTTCTTGAGGTGTGTGCAGACTTCAATTCCGTTTATTCCGGGCATCTGGATGTCGAGTATCGACAAATCAGGGGTCATCGTTTCGAGGACGGCAAGCGCTTCATTGCCGTCTGCGGCAAATGTCAGCTTCCAACCCCGTCCGTCCAGAGCAAGTGCGACAAGTTCGCGTGCGACTGGATCGTCATCAGCAACAAGTATTTGGTAGGTCGATTTGAGTCTTGGCATAGCGTTTCCTCAAGCTAGTCTGACTGATGGATGACCAGACCATTGTTGCAGTTATCGAATGCCGGTGGTTGCGAAAGGCATTTCCTCAGCAGAGTAGAGAAATCATCTCTGGGGATATTCCTTGCGCCGATAGAAGCGAAAAACGGGGTCATTACCTGACAGTCGATCCATGTATGGTTTCGGCATTTGAGGAAATTGACTAAAGCCCATAATGCGACACGGGACGCTCCTGGGCACAGATAAAACATTGACTCTCCAGAGACCATCGCTCCGATAGTTACGCCGTAAAAGCCGCCGGCAAGGTTCCCGTCGATCCATGTTTCCACACTGTAGCACAACCCATGGGCGGCAAGGGTGTTGTAATTTTCAATAATTTCGCTTGTAATCCAGGTTCCTGTTTGCCCGGGGCGATTATTGCTGGTTGCGCATTGCCTGATGACTTCCTCTGTGCAGCGATTGAGGGTTACGGTCCAGGGATGCGCTTTCAGCGTGCGTTTGAAGGAACGGTTGATTTTTAATTCGCTGAGGAAAAGTAGAGCTCTTTCGTTTGGAGCAAACCACGGGACAGGCGCGCCTTCAGCCAGAGGCCAGGGGAATATGCCGTTATTGTAGGCATCCACCAGTAGGGGGGTGGAGATTTTTTCACTGAAGGCCAGTAGCCCATCGTCATCAGTCTCGGAGACTTGGGGGAAATACCGACTCATCTTGTTAAAACAGACTCGTTGTTTTCAGAAGCAGAAGCTGGGCTAGGCCTACGGCAAAGCCTAGGATTCCTCCGAGGTATTCAATTGTTTTCAGTTCATGACGGGCGATGCGCATCACTACTGCCTCTAAATGGTCCGTATCGAAGGCTTGAATTTTTTTTTCTACCAACTCACGGAAGTCGAGGTGCTCTTCCATCCGTCCTAGGAATTGCTCAATAAAATCAGGGACCGCCGATGTGATCTGGTCGACGAATAGCGAACGAATCATATTTGCCGCTTCCCCTTGAAGAAAGACAGCGACGATTGGATTCTGACCAAGTTTTTCACGGATTACCCGCTCAACCTGTTTTTCAATACCATGAGCGATTTCGCGCTGGAATTCAGGACGGCTGAGAGCCTGCTGGATATCAGAGTGGGATATGAGCTCCTTCTCCACCGTTTCAGCGATGTTACTGGCAATTTCAGCTTTGCGCTTCGGGATTAGACCAACAATTTCCAGGCCGAAGAAACGGATCGGGTTTTTCGGGTGGAAAAGCATCTGCACGGCGATGTAGTTGGTCCCCCAGCCGATGAGCCCTGAAACCAGTGGAACGGCAATGAAGAGCAGGACTTTTTCGTCGATGAGGTTTAGGTAGTCATGCATTTGGAATTGTTCCTGAAAATATATTTGGTGGGCCGTCCACCTCTAGAGAGCCGACCCTTGGAGACTTGCGGCGTTAATGTATTGAGCAGGCGCAAAGTCAATCTGGCCTTACTATGCATTTATTGCAGGGTTGTTAGGTAACCCGGTTCTATTTCTACGACCAAGTAGTGTCCGATGTCAGCAATTTTTGTCAAGGAATGACGACGGAGTTTGTAAGAGGCTAATTTTGCCCATGATGTTGCCATAAACCGGACTCGATTCAGGGTGCGAATTGCTGGCATGTGGTTTGCATGTAGAAAGATGCGAAAATCATTCAGTTACTGGTGGAGTGCCTTATGAGTCAGACAACAGGACGAAAAACCGAGTCGGGTTTTACGATGGTAGAGCTGGCAGTCGTGTTGGGTTTGGGTGCTATTCTCATGGGGGCCGGAGTCAGTAATTTGCATTCACTTTCAAATACTCTGGAGAATTCAGCTTCGCAGGTTGCCAGTCATTTTAAGCTTGTTCGGGCCAAGGCGGTTTCCAATACCTCAGCATACATTGTTCGTCCTGCTTCGGCCTTTCGGATTGAGGTGTTGGAGGCGGACAATTGCAGTGACGCAGCGCCCGTAAAGGATGAAGCAATGACGCTCAATTTGCCAAATGGTGCTGTGATTACCGACACAGCCTGGGAGGTCTGCTTTAATTCTCGTGGACTGCCGGATCGTAGTCTGGCGATCAGTCTACTTGATAATGATTTGCAGACTCGAGACGTTGAGATTTTTCTCGGTGGGGCAATCCGCAAATTATGAATTACCCTAAGGAATTGATCAAAGGAACGGTGGGGGAGAAAGGCTTCACATTACTTGAGGTGCTCTCGGCAATTTGTTTGTTGGGGTTGCTGATGGCTGTGATGGCTCCGGCATTCGTCTCCCAGATGCGTTTTAATACTGAGAGTCAGTATCGCACTGAGGCGATTGCCGCCGCTCAGCAGGTTTTAGATGGATATCGAAGACAAGATCCGGTCACTTTACCGGCTAATGGCACTCTGGCTCCTGTTGAAATAGAAATGGGGGCACGCAGATATCTGGTGACGACGACATTCTGTGCGGAGGCAGCATATTGCCCGACTAACAACACTCGCCAAATCACTGTGCAGGTAACCAGGGGAGGGAGACAGTATTATGAAGTTTCAACTGTCTATACAAGGCTTCGTTGATATGAGGCAAAGCTCCTTTGAAGGTGGCATGACGATCATCGAGGTGATGGTTTCGGCGACTCTGAGCCTGCTATTGGTGTCGTTGGTTATGTCGGGGGCAATTACCAATCGCGATACACAGCAGTATGATTTGGCAAGAACAAGGCTTAATCAAAACTTGCGCGGCGCATTAAATATTGTTGCGACAAATATTCGCGAAGCTGGAGAGAATCTTCCCGGAACGGTACCCGCTGTTGAGATAGTGGACGGTGGCGCTAATCCTGATGAGCTTATACTGCGTCGCAATTTGGTGGACTCGGTTCTCAAGCTGTGTCAGCCGGTGGCGGCCGGCTCAACGGATCCGCTGATTTTTGGTATGGCTGGGACCGTTGCCGGTTGTATTTATAGTGATCAGTTGGGCAATCTGGACGCTTGGAGGAATCATCGGGTTGCTGAAGGCGGGCAAGTGCGAGCTTATCTTTATGATGCCGCGACCCAGACAGGCGAGTTTTTCACATACACCGGAGAAGTCGATTCGGGGAGTGAGCTTAATATCCAGCGCGATGCGGCCGGATGGCAGAATTCTTATGACGTGGGTGTAACAGCAGCTTATATAATTGAAGAGTATCGTTTTCGTCTTTTTGAGGAAGTTGCTGGAGACAACTATTTGCAGCTGATCGTCGGCCAGGATGAGGCTAATCCATTAAATGTGGCATTTTCGCTTTCGGAATTTTCTGTTTCCGCACGGATGAATGATGGCACGACAAAGACGACTCTCGCTCCAGGCGATGAGTGGACTGATATTGATTATGTGGATGTGCGAATTTCGGGTAGTGCCAGCTACAAGGAGCAGGAGGTGAGCACCACACTTTCGGGTCAGTATTATCCAAGGAACATACTTTCAAATTAGGTCTGCCTGTTGAATATAGTATAAAAAGCGAGGTGTGCGATGAGAACCAATCAAGAACAAATGCGCGGCTTTGCTTTGATAACCGTGATGTTTATCGTCACGGTTTTTGCCAGTCTTATGGGGGCTTATTTTGTGATATCGCGTATTGAGTTGAGCACCACGCGAGCAGAACGTAATAGTGTTAGTGGTTTTTATGCGGCGGAAGGCGGGCTTAATTTGCGAGCGGAGCAGATCAGGCAAACTTTTGTTGGTTATAATCGTCCCGAAGGGACTACACCAAATCTGTTAAGCCCCTGTCAAGATTCTAACCAAGGGGATGGAGATTTTGCCTGTCAGTCTTTTGCATTTGGGTCGCATCAGGCTGAGACTTTTGTGATTGAAGATCCGACCAATCCGGTGATCTTGACAATCCCACCAGGCGAGCGATATCAGAACCTCAACGCACAGGAGTATCGTTATACGGTGCGTTCCACAGCAACAGGCCCTGAGGGTGGAAATGAGGCAATTCTTGAACTTCGTTTCAAGAGTAGACTAGTCCCCTTGTTTCAGTTTGTTGCTTTTTACAACAAGGACCTTGAGATCCTGCCAGGACCGACAATGAATCTTGCCGGTCCGATTCACACTAACGGTGACTTGTATCTTGATACTGGAGCAACTCTCAATATTGGTGGGCAGATTACTACTGCCGGTAGTCTTTATCGGGGACGTAAGAACGATGCCAGTTGTCTAAACAACCCGGTGAAAGTGATTGATCCATTGGTTTATAAGAATTTGCCTGCCTGTAGTGGACGCACATTGATTTCTGAGGCCAGTGTTGCTCCTTGGAACGGAATGATTCAGACGAATGTAGACACTGTCACCGTTCCCGAACCGGAAATGCTCGATCCTACACCGGGGGAGATTTACTGGGATAAAGCAGATTTGCGACTCGTGCTGGCACTAAACTCTTCCAATAATCCTGACACATCCAAATCACTGACAGGAGTGGAGGTCCGTAAAAGTGATGATTCAGCTGATCTCACTTTGACTGCTGCGATGGACAGCTGTAGCGGTAGCATTGGTGGGCGAGTAGCGAATGCAGTTACGACTTTCTACAATAATCGTGAGAGCAAAAACATCAAGATGCTTGATGTTGATATGCTCGCTTTACTTAACTGCATTGACAATCAAGATTTGTTCGGAGTTGGTAAGGATCTTAACGATAGTTCAGAAGGCGGTATAGTTTTCCATTTTACAGTCAAGGGGCCAAATTCATCTGCTGCGGCAAACAACTATGGTGTGCGTATTCGGAATGCGACAAAATTACAATCAACTAATTCCGGAGCTCCGACAGTAAGAGGTATGACTGTTGTCAGCGATCAGGCGATCTATACCTGGGGTAACTACAATTCTACCCAGAAGATACCGGCTGCGATTATGGGAGATGTCTATAATGCATTGTCTACTGCCTGGAATGATGCCAACGATACACTCGGTGTCAATAGTCGGGTGGCCGCCAACACGACTGTTTATGCAGCGATTCTTGCTGGGACCGATACTACTGGAGGAGTGGAAGGCAGTGGTGGACAGGGTGGAGCGTATAATGGAGGACTTGAGAACTATCCGCGCTTTCACGAAAACTGGTCAGGAAAAACATTCACCTATCTGGGTTCTTTTGTTAGCTTGAATAATCCCCGACATCAGAGTGGTGCTTGGATTTACGGATCGCCGCAGTATACAGCACCTAATCGAAACTGGGGGTACGATACTGATTTTAATGACGCGGCAAAATTGCCACCATTGACACCGCGTTTTGTCTATCTGCGGCAGGAGTTGTTTGTCAGAGATTACGATGAAGAGGTTTAACCTGTGAACTTGGGTGCAGCTACTGCTTAATGAATTCCCAACACTATTGAAAGTGCAATGAGCAGGATGATAATAATCTCCAGTAGTGCCATGCGTCGTTCAGCACGTTCGTGCGAAAGTTTCTGGTAGATACTTTCCAGTACTTCGAGTTTTCGTCTGATCCCTTGTTCCCAGTCGGTAAGGTGCAGGCGATGGGCCGCAAGTGAGTAGACACCGGCAAGGTAATGGTCGCCGAGGATTTTCAGTGCATTACGGGCATCTTCAAAGGCAACGGCTGAGTCTACCTGTAGCTGGCCGATGGCATGGAGGCTTGTTTTATGGCCTTTTTGTTTGGAGAAGGCGAGGTAAAAGCGGTCAAGAGATCTATCGAGTTGTGAGTCGAGGTAACGCATTTCAAGTAGCCGGACTGTGGCAAATTCGAGTACGGTCCTGATATCGTCGATCTGTTCGCCAAATAAAATGGCGGCATTCCAGTCAATGATGGCAAGATCTTCCTTGCCATAGGATGTTTTTGTCTCCAGAGCAGTTATGACTTCTGAGTCGGCAAGGACGGTGCTATCGCCACGGATAATCTGAGCCAGCTTCATGCGATGTGATTCAATGAAACTGCTTAGGCTTGTTTCATCCAAGTCGGGTCGCAGTTTGTATATCAAATAGTCTTCAACGACGTCTGACAGGGTTGGCTTCATTATCGCGTCGCCGATGAGTTCGGTGACGCTTTGCACCAGCTCGCGGGAAAAGATTCTAAGGGTATTATTGTCGTAAAGGCTTTCGGCCAGTCCGACAATTTCTTTTAGAGAGCTTTTTAGCGGAATGAAAAAGGAGACCGAGATCGAGCCAAAATCATAGATGGTCAACTCAGCAGCGCTCGTGGTTCGGTGATCTCCAAGCTGCAGTGGAACGATTGGCAGGATTGAGCGTAGTGGAGGGGGGTTGTATGCAAACCACTCGGGGAAGCGGCGAAATTGTTCAAAGCGCGGCAGTTCCTCCGATTCTCCAAGCAGCAATTGAGCTCTTTTAAGGTTGACCAGCTGGCCGATGCTCCAGACAAATACTGCGTGGCATGTGCCATATGATTGATTGATTAACTCTGACATGAATAAAAGCCACTCATTTAGTATCTATTGGTTGTTCTGACGGAGCGAGTCAGCCAAGTATTTCATCAGAGAGCAGCATACGGGCTGATGGCATCTATGCAAAGCATTTGTTACTATGCCGGAAATTGGCGAAATGGGGCAGTAAAACGATAGGAGATAGCATGGCAAAAACACCTTCGGCGATGATCCCTTTGGGTTCAATGTTACCCCTTGGTGCTCTACCTTTGGTTGAAGGTGCAGATGGTGAAGGTGCAGAAGGGTTTTGCCTTTTCGACATCTGTAGTGGTTCCGACATACGGCTTGCCGAACTTTGCGGTCCGAAAGCGACAGTCGTCATGTTTATCTGCAATCACTGCCCTTATGTGAAGCACGTGCAGGATGAGTTGCGGCGGCTATCGGATGATTACACGCTCAAGGGTGTTTCCTTTGTTGCGATAAATTCAAATGATGTGCAGGCATATCCGGATGATTCACCGGAGAAGATGAGGGAGTTTGCTTCGCAGACCGGAATTAGCTTTCCTTACCTCTATGATGAGTCTCAACAGGTGGCACGCAGTTTTGGTGCAACATGTACGCCAGATTTTTTTGTATATAACGGTGACCAGGAACTTGTTTATCGCGGACAACTTGATGATTCACGGCCCGGGTCGGATATTGCAGTTGATGGTCGGGATTTACGAGGGGCACTTGATGCATTGATTGCCGGCCGGGCTCAGGTAAGCGAGCAAAAGCCATCGTTGGGTTGCAACATCAAATGGAAGCCCGAACGTTGTTAATGGATTGAAAATTAAAGTTCCAATGACTGATTTTAAAGAAGAGACCGAGGAGAGAAAGGACGGTTTGCCGAAACTGGCTTGTTGTATCGTTATTGATGCACGTTTTTCTTCTCGGCAGGATTTGCTGGAGCGCCTCCGCTCTTTTCGTATGTTTGATGTCGTCGTTGAGGCGAAGTCATTTGCAGATGGTCTGGCAATGTTAGGTCGTGAAAAAGTAAATGTATGTGTACTGGGCCCTACTGTGTCTTTGGAAAAAGCTGAGCAGTTTATTATCCAGAGCAAGGAGCAGGGTGGCGTAAGTGAATCGTGTGCTTATCTGGTCATGATGAGTCAGCGCACTGGTGCCGAGGCCGAAATTCGGCGCCTGGCTCATGGCGTGGTTTTTTCTGCTTCCTCAGCAGAAGAGTTTGAGCATGGGTTGGTTCAGGCTGTGATAAAAGCCGACACTCATGGTTCTTGGGCGCGTTTCCTTAACGGTGAGCGTTTTGGCGGAGAAGAAGTTGGTCGGGTTCTCGGTCATATGGAGAAGGGATTAAGTTCTTTTGCCAAGGGACTTGTCTCGGAAGTGGATGGGCAGCAGAGCTTTGCCGCTGATGTTGATGCACAGATTGATCGATTCCTGGAAGAAATATTTGGCGATTTTGGTAGTTCTTCTCGCGTTTTGGATTTTCGCAATCATTTTCGCAGTGCGCTTGTAAGCTGGGTAGGAAATTTACGCAGTTGTGCTCGCGACGTAGCGGATAATCGGCTTCGAGCAGATTTGTTGGCCTATCGGCCGCCGGTGGATAAGAAAGTTGCAACAAACGAGAGTGACTAGTTCTAGAGTTTAATTATTATTAAGTTGGGTGTCCAAAGACGATGTCGAAAGAGAGAAGTGAGCAGGAATTAGTGCGCATTGAGAAATTGAATGCGTTCAGAGGACGAGGGATAGCATATCCAAACGACCAACAGCTTAGCCATACTTGCGATGAAGCACTTCAGCTTGGCGGTGGTGCTCCAGCGGAGGGTTATACTGACAGGATTTGCGAGGTGGCTGGAAGGATTGTTGCTTTGCGCCGCATGGGGAAGGCGGCATTCTGTCATATCCAGGATCGCAGTGGCCGAATTCAATTTTATTTACGGAAAGATGATCTGTCAGAAGCCGAGTTTGCAGATTTCAAGACGATGGATCTCGGAGATATTGTTGCAGTGAAGGGGTTCCCGTTTACGACTCGGACGGGGGAAGTTACGCTTCATCTTCATGAGATCCGTCTATTGGTGAAGTGCCTTCATCCACTGCCAGAAAAATGGCATGGGCTTCAGGACGTTGAGACTCGCTATCGCCAGCGTTATCTCGATTTGATTGTTAGCCCTGAAGTGAAGAAGACTTTCGCCGATCGGGCACGCATTATATCTGAGGTGCGCAAGTTTTTTGATGAGCAAGGATTCATTGAAGTGGAAACTCCGATGATGGCTCCTCTTTCCAGTGGAGCGACCGCCAAACCATTTGTTACGCATCACAACGCTTTGGATTTGAAGCTCAACATGCGAATTGCACCAGAGTTGTATTTAAAGCGTCTTGTCGTGGGAGGGGTTGAACGGGTTTATGAACTTGGCAGAGTCTTTCGCAATGAAGGTCTTTCAACTCAACATAATCCTGAGTTCTCAATGATTGAGTTCTATCAGGCATATGCCACATATGAAACTTGCATGGATCAGACCGAAGCGTTGGTTGGACGACTTTGTGAGCGTGTGGCGGGGAAGCATACCTTTGATTTTAATGGGTGTACGGTTTCAACCGAGGGGCCATGGCCGCGGCTGACCATGAAAGAGGCTATCTATCAGTTGGGTGAGGTTTCACGTGAATATGACCTTGAAACTCTGGCTAGTGTGCACGCTGCGGCTGAGAGTGTGGGTTGTCACCAAGTCTTGGGAATAGAGGAGTGGGGCGCTGCTTTCTATGAGTTATTTGATGCTTACGTTTCACCAAAGATAGTCAACCCGACATTTATCACCAGGTTCCCAATGATAGTCTCTCCATTATCGCGAACGTCTGATGATGATCCACGCTTTGTTGATCGTTTCGAGTTGTTTGTTGCCGGGATGGAGTTGGCGAATGCTTTTAGCGAGCTCAACGATCCAGAAGAGCAAAGGCGGAGATTTGAGTCTCAGGTGGCAGCCAAGCAGGCTGGAGATGATGAAGCTATGGACCTTGATGAAGATTATATTACTGCCCTGGAGTATGGGTTGCCACCTACTGCTGGTGAGGGGATTGGTATAGATCGGCTGGTGATGTTGCTGACTGAATCGGCAAGTATTCGCGATGTTATTCTTTTTCCACAGATGCGACCACGTAGTAATCGGGGCGCCGACAATAATGCGGGCAGCAGTGAGACAGTTTCGTTGTCGGTGCAGAATTAGCTGGTTGTCGTGGATGTGTCGATTGTGACATTTCTTTGAATGCAGGGCAGAACATGGATAGTCAAGGGGTTACTATGTGGCGGAGATATTTCCGGGCAATCGTTGGATTAACCCGGGGGTTTTTAAATGTTTAAACTCTCGTCATTTTCGTTTGAGACGTTTATTGCCCTACGTTATCTGCGTAGTAAGCGTAAAGAAGTTTTTATTTCCATCATCACGATCATTTCTGTTGTTGGTGTTGCCGTAAGTGTTGCGGTCCTCAACGTTGTCCTTTCGATTATGACTGGCTTTACCGCTGAGTTTCAGAAGAAGATCGTTAACTCGACTGCTCATATTGTAGTGCGGGCTTATGGTGGCAATTTTGCTGGTTGGGAAGAAGTTGTGGATGCGGTCGAGAAACAGCCAGGGATTGAGATTGCATTTCCTTACACATACGATCAGGCGATGTTACAGGCAGGAAGTGAGTCTAGAGGTATAATCGTTCGTGGTATCCCAAATGACTCGGGTTCTCGTGGCCGGCTATCGTCGATGTTGCAGGACAAGACAACGCTGGATCGGTTATTTGCTCCAGTTGCTGTGGAAACAGAGCTTCCTCAAGGTGGCGTTAACCGTGCCGTTTTGCCAGGAGTGATTATAGGTGAGGAGTTGAGGAAGCGACTTGCTCTCGAGCAGGGATCGTTGATTACCTTGCTTTCCGCTCGATTCCATAATTCTCCACGTGGTCTTGTCCCCAGTGCCAGACGGTTTGTTGTATTGGGTACCTACAAATCAGGACTCGCCGAGTTCGAGTCATCGCTAATCTACGTATCGATGAGCGATGCCCAGAATTTTTTCGGCAATGGCTCTACAGTGACAGGAGTGGAGGCGGTAATTTCCGATGTCGCTCAGGCTCCCAGGATCGGTATCGCAGTGGCCGAGGAGTTGCAGAAGTTAAGCGGGCGTTATTATGTTGTTGACTGGACTCAGCCGAACAAACCTCTCTGGGATGCACTAAACCTGGAAAAACAGGTTTATTATATAGTTCTGTTATTGCTGATTCTTGTCGCCAGCTTTTCAATCATAAGCACAATGGTGATGATAGTGATGGAGAAGAGTCGAGACATTGCTGTGTTTAAGGTATTTGGTGCGACTGATGGCGATATCTTGCGAATATTTCTTACTCAAGGGATGATTATCGGACTTAGTGGGACTGTTTCCGGGACAGTTCTTGGATACCTTGGCGCGATCGGCTTGCGTGAATTTGGCTTTGGTATTGATCCAAGGGTTTTTTCGATGGACAAGGTGCCGGTGTATCTTGACATGGGCAATTTTTTTCTCGTGGCAGTTTCGGCATTTTTGATTACATCCGCTGCAGGAATATACCCGGCGATTAGAGCGTCACGTCTTAAGCCTGCAGACGCATTGCGTTATGAGTAGGAGAAACAAGTGAGGATAAGTCTCTTAGATGTATCGATGTCGTTTGATGACGCAGGGCGGCGATTGAATATTTTTCATGGGGTCAATCTTGAAATTGCGTCTGGAGATACTGTCGCAATTGTTGGTCGTTCCGGGGTGGGGAAAACTACTTTGACCAACATTATAGGTGGATTGGAGATCCCCACTGCCGGTGAAGTGACAATTGGCGATTATAATTTGCGTCAGCTCTGGCAATCACCGGCGCAGATGACAAGATTTCGCGGAAGTAATGTGGGCTTTATTTTCCAGTCACATCATTTATTGCCAGAATTTTCTGCATTGGAGAATGTTGCTTTGCCCTTGTTTATTTCCGGGGAGTCTATGAAGACAGCGAGCAATCGTGCTGAGGATCTGCTTACGGAGGTTGGTCTTGCTGAACGTTTACATCATCGTCCAGGAATGCTTTCCGGCGGGGAGCAGCAAAGAGTAGCAATCGCCCGGAGTCTCGTTGCCAACCCCGGTTTAATTCTTGCTGATGAGCCAACCGGAAGTCTGGACCCGACGACCGGAGAAGAAGTCAGTCGTCTGTTGCTGAATATGCAGGCGGAGAAGAAGTTCACGATGATCATTGTTACCCATTCTCCCGAATTGGCCTCTCGTATGGGGCAGGTTCTGGAGTTGACTGCAGAAGGGGTCAGGCAGACGTAGCTGTCCGGGTCGAGGTTCGACTGGATAAGATACTACTTTAAATGTGCGTAGTGTTCTGGCAAATATCTGTATGGCATTCTGACGGTGTCTGTCAGTTCAAGTTTGAGCCGGTGCAAATTAGTTTGGAATAAAGATGAAACGAATATTGGCATTAATTTTCCTTTTCCTTGCGGCTCCGTTTTATGTGGTTGCTGAGTCCCATCAAATTATTGGTGAGATTAAAATTACTGGTAATGACCGGGTGCAGGATGAAACAGTTTTTCATCAATTAAAGTCCCGAGTCGGGACTGTTTTTAACGAGGAAACTATTGCTACAGATATTAGAAGTCTTGTCGGTTCTGGTTCTTTCCGTAGTGTTGAGGTTCGTAGGCTGCCGATGGCGAATGGCAAAGTGGCCCTAATTTTTAGAGTTGGTGAAAATCCGGCGATTCGCAGCGTTTTTATCGAAGGTAACGATGAGGTTAGTAATGACACATTAAAGGAAAAGTTAAATATCACTGCAAGAAAGTTTCTCAATCGACAGAGCCTTCATAAAGGGATTGAGGAGGCAATTAAGCATTATGAAAGTAAAGGAATTCAGGGGACTGAAATTACTTATTCAACGAAAGTCGCCGAACCAGGAGAGGTTGACGTTACATTTCACGTAAAAGAAGGAGAAGAAAAACTTCTCAGGCGGGTGGAGTTCAGGGGGAACAGAGCAATTGATTCCGGGACCTTGCGGTCAGAAATTTCAACTGCTGGTTATCGTTGGTGGAGCTCCTGGCTGACAGGTAATGGAGTAATAAAAAAAGAGGACCTATCTCAAGATGTGGTTCGAATCCGCCAGTATTATCTTCGTCGAGGATATGTTGATATTTCTGTCGCTGAGCCTGAGGTGGTTGATGTAGTCGATGGGCAGAAGCTTGTATTTCGTATTGTTGAGGGCAATCAGTTCAAGGTCGGGCGAATTTCGGCGTCCGGCACTTTTCTTGCTGGTGGTGAAAAGGAAATTCTTGAAGGGACGAAGCTTGAGTCAGGGGAAATTTTTGATGCTTCCGTCCTTCATGAAGACTCTTTTGTAATCGCCGATAAGTATACTGATATTGGTTATGCCTTTGCTAACGTCGAGCCGCAGACAGTTCTCGATCGGGAGAAAAAGGTAGTAAATGTCACCTATAATATTGATAAGGGTGATGTGATCCAGGTTAATCGTATTGTTATTTCCGGCAATGACAAGACAAAAGACAATGTGATCAGACGGTCTTTGAAAATTGGAGAATTGGAGCAGTATTCCAGTTCCAAGGTCAAGAGAAGCGAAGAACTTGTTCGCCGCCTTGGTTTTTTTAATGACGTGAGCATTACGCCAGAGCGAACTGAGAAAGAGAAAGAAGTTGATCTTTCGGTCGCTGTTACTGAGATGGCGACAGGGCAGTTTAGCGCAGGAGCTGGGATTAGTTCGGGAGATGGCGTGCTTTTTTCGGTTCGACTGTCAGAGAATAATCTTTTTGGCGAAGGGAAAAATGTCGGATTGGATTTGAATACAGGTTCGACAAATCAGCGCTATGTTCTTTCTTACGGTGACCCACGAGTCAATGATTCTCTTTGGTCATTTGGTTCCGACTTAATTTCTTATACCCGTGAGTATGATGATTTTGATCGGAAGCAAAATGGGGCAGGTATTTCTTTCGGCTATCCTCTATGGTTTTTAGGTGATGAAGCTGAAGATGATATTCGTTTTAGTCTTGGTTATGACTTGATGCAAATCGAGATTGATAATCTATCTGATACGGCTCCTTCGAGAGTTGCTGATGAAGTAGGGAAGAGTGTCTCTTCTTCGGTGACCCCAAGTCTTGTTCGCAGTACTATCGACAATCCGATGGATCCGAGTAGTGGCTCACGTCAGGCATTAAGTGTGGAACTTGCCGGACTGGGAGGAGATGAGAAGTTCTGGATTGCTGGGGTTGCCAATACTTTTTATTATCCGATGTTTGATACTTCATTTGGCAAATTTATTTTTTCTCAGAGGACCAGGTTTAATTACGGCGATACTTATAACGGAGAGAATTTGCCACTTTTTAAACGCTTCTTTCCGGGAGGGATAAATTCGGTACGCGGCTTTGATGCTCGTCAACTTGGGCCAAAGGATGAGAATGGCAATGAATACGGCGGGAGTAAGGAATTGGTAGCCAATTTTGAGACGATATTTCCGCTGGTTGATTCTATTGGTTTTAATGGTGTAGTTTTTTATGACATCGGTAATGCCTTTGACGATGATGTTTCTGTTAGTGTTTCAGAGCTTCGTCAGGCTATTGGCTGGGGGATTCGCTGGAGTTCACCTATAGCCCCGATTCGTTTTGAAATCGGTTATCCTCTGGATAAACAGGAGGGGGATTCGGGCGTGGTGACGCACTTTTCATTTGGCGCACCTCTTTGATTTGGTTCTCTTACTTGCGAAAGGATACCCCCTTGGTTATTGTCCGCTGTCCTTGCCGGTCAGAGTGCCCGGCAGGAACTTGCTACTGTCCGATTTTTAACTTGTTTTCTGTCGTTGGCCGGGACATGGCAGCGATGGCCTTGATTGTTTAGTATATTTCTCGCTTTACGGAGATAGAGCCCCTATGAGACGCATTTTGTTGGCAGCCCTGTTGTTGTTATGTTCCGCCTTTACCGTATCTACTGCGTCGGCAGAAAAGGTGTTGAAAATTGGTTTTGTCGATTTGGAGAAGGCGCTTGCTGAGTCCAAGCCAGGAGAGAAGGCTCAGGCGGAATACGAGAAAGAAGTGAAGTCAGCCACCAACAAAATTAAAGCCAAACGCGATGAACTTGATAAGCTCAAAGATCGCTTTAACAGTCAGAAAGATAGTTTGAATGATGATGCCTATTCGCGAAAGAAAGAAGAGCTGATTTCCCAGCAGAAGGACTTCGAGCGCAGTTACAAGGATTCTCAAGAAGCCTTGCAGAGGCGGAATGCACAGATTGTCGGAGAACTTGTCAAGAATATTCGCACTGTTGTTCAGGAGATAGGCAAAGCGGAAGGGTATACTGTGATTTTGGAAGGAAGTGAGCAGACAGTTCTTTTTATGGACAAAGCAGTTGATATTACAGGTCTGGTTGTAGATCGTTTTAACGATAAGTATTAACCCACCCTTGAAGATACAAAATCTGGATTATTAGGCGGAGAGAGTAGAAATGAGCGATCTGAAGCTTCCTTTGACTGTTAACGATATTAAAGAACTGGTGCCACATCGCTATCCTTTTCTCTTCGTTGATCGTGTGATCGACTTCAAACTGAATGATTACATTATTGGCATCAAGAATGTAACCGCGAATGAGCCTTACTTCACCGGGCATTTTCCCAATTCGCCGATAATGCCCGGTGTTATTCAAATTGAAGCTCTGGCGCAGATGGGGGTTCTTTACGCCAAGCTTTGCAAACCAGAAGCCAGGACTTCGCTGATTGTCCTCGCTGGGGTGGATAATGTGAAGTTTAAAAGGCAGGTAGTTCCTGGAGATGTTCTTAGATTGGAAATGGGGAACTGTCGCAGTCGCTTGGGTCACTGGAAGATGGAAGGCAAGGCTTTTGTAGATGAGGATTTGACCTGTTGTGCGACATTTCAGGCAGTAGAAATTCCTGGAGCCGATTTAAGGTAATGCATGTTGTTTGTCCAGAAGGCTACGAGATTGGACAAGACGGTCATGATAAGGAATTACAGCATTCAGGCATGGTCTGAGCTAGTACAATTGGTTGACGCACTTTGTGTGCCCGGAGAAGTAAATGACAGCAGTGATTCATCCTTCAGCAATAGTATATAGCGGTGCCGAACTAGATGTAGACGTCGAAGTCGGGCCGTACGCAATTGTTGGCGCCAATGTTCGTTTGGCATCCGGCGTGAAGATCGGTTCCCATGCGGTTGTTGATGGATATACCACTGTAGGTGAGGGCACGAGAATTTTCCCCTTTGCCTCAGTTGGCGGTGCGCCCCAGGATCTCAAATATCATGGAGAACCATCTACTCTTGTGATTGGTCAGCGCAATGTGATTCGTGAATACGTTACATTGCATCCGGGGACTGAATCAGGAGAAATGACGACAATTATTGGGGATGAAAATCTTTTTATGGTTTCCTCGCACGTTGCCCATGACTGCGTTGTCGGCTCTCGCAATGTGGTTGCTAATGGAGTTGCTCTTGCGGGGCATGTCCATGTTGGAGATGGGGCGATAATCGGTGGTTTGGCGGCGATTCATCAATTCTCGCGGATTGGTGATATGGCGATGATTAGTGGCGGTTCCATGGTGCCGAAGGATGTTCCTCCTTTTGCCATGGTTCAGGGTGATCGTGCGAAACTACGGGGTATAAATCTCATCGGTTTAAAGCGTGCTGGTTTTTCCCGCGAAGAGGTCTCGGCGATTAAAAAGGCGTACCGCAGGTTGTTTTTTCAAAAGGGAAATGTTGTTGAATTGGCAAAGTCTTTGCCTGAGGAACTGTTAGAATTTGCGGCTGTTCGTCGGATGCAGACATTTGCCTTGCAGACTAGACGAGGGTTCATCACTCCACGTTCGATAGCTGACACAGACGATGATATCTGACCTTATAAAAAAATTTTTCACGACAACGAAATCAGATAAGGCGGTAGTTACTGCCAGTAATTTGAGTGGCATACCGTTTGGCCTGATTGCTGGTAATGGTCCGTTCCCTTTTGAATTTGTGCGTGGCGCACAGGCTGCAGGGTATTGCGTTTATGCAGTTTGCCATCTTGGTCAGACTTCGCCAGAGCTTGAAGAAGAGCTGGGCGGAGTATGTTGGATTAGGGTTGGTGAGTTGGGTCGGATGATTGATGCTTTCTCCCGTTGGGGAGTAAAGGAAGTGGCTATGGCTGGTGGTATCAATCGTGTCTCTATTTTTGGTGGCGTGAGACCAGATCGCAGAGCTCTTGCTTTACTGGGCAGGCTGAGGACGACCAAAGACGATATCATCATGCGAGGAGTTGCCGATGAGCTTGCCGCAGAAGGTATTACTGTTGTCTCATGCACCCGTTTTATGCAGGATAGTCTGGCATCCGAGGGTGTGCTGACAAAGAGGGCCCCAAGCGAGGAACAGCTCGCCGACATCGAAGTTGGGCGCCAGGCAATCAGGGCGATGAGCGAACAGCATATTGGCCAGACTGTCTGTGTTCGTGAGGGGGTAGTTGTTGCGGTTGAAGCGGTGGAAGGGACCGATGCCGCAATTTCTCGTGGAAGCAGGCTTGGTGGCCCGGGAACCGTTGTTGTCAAATGTGCCAAGACGACTCAGGATATGCGCTTCGATGTTCCAACTGTGGGACTTAAGACATTGCAGGGGATGAAGCAGGGGGGGGCGACTGTATTGGCTCTCGAAGCAGGTCGCAGTCTTTTACTGGAGCGAAATGAGGTGATCGCCTTTGCAGATCGAAATCGCATGACGATAGTTGGCATTCCACCTTTGGTGTAAATGTCGACATGAGTCCAGCTCGTGAATGGCGGGTAGTTCTCGATTGTAAATCAGGATGTTGCACGTAAAACCGTCCTGAGGCTGTGAAGTCTGAGGCGAGATGTGTCCCTCATTTATACTAACGTCTCAGCATGTCGGTGCCCATGTAGGGGCGCCTCGAGAGGCGCCCGTCAATGTCCAGAATTTGTAACCGCAGTGGGGTAGTCCAAGAGTGAATTTTCGGGCTATCGTTCCATGCAGGTGAAATTCTGTCTTACAAGGCGCTTTCGCCGACAAGTCCAACATCAACGGAGATAAACGCCCTCAGGACATCATAGTCTCCGTTGCGTCCGAGTAGTGAGTCGGCGTTTTCTCGGCCTGTCTGGTCGGCGTAGTTAAGACCAAGGCTGAGGCCAATTGCCTGAGTAATGGCACCGCGCATTGAGGCAGAAAGTTCGAAACGCTCAGCTGGGCTGGCAATTGAGTTGCCGTTGTCGAATTGCATGAATCGTCCTCCAAGCCCAAGATCATATCTTTCGCCGAGTGATTGACTGATGTCGGCGCTGAAGGTCCGACTGATAATTCTCGTTCCGTCAATATCGGTTCCTACTGATTGGTCGACTCTTGCCATCAGGGCTGTGCGGCTGCTTAGCGCATAAGTCAGGCCTCCACCAAAAACAAGTGATGAACCATCTTCTGTGTCGGACGAAACTAGTACCGGAGCCGGAGTTACTGAACCTTGGTTAAGGTCAGCACTAGCGCTTGTGATTGGAGCAGGGTCATCTATATAACTGGTGGTAGTGATGCCGACATTACCGGAAAAATTGAGTCGTTCGGTTGCCTGATAACTTGCTGACGTGCCTACACTCCAGTCGAGACGGTCCAGTTCGTTGCTGGTCGTGAGACCATCTGTCGAATCATTTCCGGTAAAACTATAGACGGCGATACTTGAGTTTAGACCAGCGCTGAGGCGTTCGGTGAACTGGCGGGAAAGGGTAGTGCCAAATGTATTGACGAAGTAGTCAGAACCATTTTCTTTGACAAGATCTTCTTCTTCTCTGTCCTGAAAATTCAGTTCACCGAGGAAGTCGTGGCGATTGAGGTTGTAGTTGAAGCCCAACCCAGTTGCTGGTGCAAGCTCGAATGTTCCAAGAGTAAGTCCCAGATTTGCATCGTGTGTCAGAGAATTACGGGCTACCGATCCAGAGGCTACGGCGATATTTTGCGAGGCAGACGACAGCTGACTGGAAAGAGTCAGGCCAAAGGGACTGGGTAAAAGGGCTTCAGTCGGACTTGCAACAATGTTCGTGTCCAGTGCCAGGCGGCTTTCGTCAGAACGCGAGGTAAAGAAAAATGTGCCGATACGGGCTGAGGCTGAGGTATCCACTTCGTTGATAAGTGGAACTTTGCCGGAAACGGCAAGGGATACCATGTGAATAAAATCTGCATTGGTTTCGCCGTCAATACTTTCAAGAGCAGAAGGCGACAAATTATACTGGGTTAGTTGTTCTTCTGTGAGCGGAGTGCGGGCTTGGCCACTTTCAAGGTAGATGTTGTTATCATAAATTTCCTGTCCAGAAATTGTGACAGCCACCTGCGAGTGCGCCAGGGAAGGTATGGTCAGACAGAGGCTTAAGAGGCTGAGTCCGCCCAGTCTCTTGAAAAACCGTAAATTTATTTCTGAAGTTACAGGTATGCTCATTATCAATTCGCCTTAAAAGGTGTGGGCCATAGTATAGTTGGCTTTCGATGAAATACAGATAGTCTGGAAATTAGATGTAAGTTTGTGGGTTGAACAAATTTTACCAACAAGCTTACAGACAACATCCATGATGGGCCATCGTTGATTAGATGACAGTTTCAGGTCAAGAAGTTTTTCAAATCGCCGATACTATAAAGCAAGGGTCTTATCCCATAAGCGAATAATACGATGGTTTTACGAAGTAATTACAGGCTTTAGATGGCAAAGCTGAGAAATCACAGGATGTTTGGCCCTCCGCCAAGCGATGAGGAGAAGCGTATCGCCGAGCGAACGGCTTTTGTCGCCAGGTTTATAGTCTTGCGTGAGGGACGGAGTTCTCGGGCCCATCGTCGGATTGAGGCTATGGAGTGGGCCGTAAATGCCAGTGTTGAAGATGTTTATGTTCTGTTTCGTGAGGCGTTTGTCGCCAATGGCGACAGAATGAGTGGTGTGGACAAGGATTTGAATCGGGCACTTGATCACGCCCGCCGTTCAAGCCAGCACTTTGTTGACCCTTACCTGGAACGGGCTACAACATCCTTTTCTGAAGCTCTCAAGGATTATATGCGGAGTAATGAGCTGTTGTTTGGGCCGGATGTTGAAGAAGTGCCGCGCTCTGGAGGCTGGAAAATGCCGAAAATCACCAAAAAGAAGATTACAAGCTGATGGGAGACGATGCTGGAGTGAGTAAACGGCGCCGGGCGGTGGCTCTTAAATATGACAAGGGCGAGAAGGCGCCACGGGTTGTTGCTACTGGCGCTGGAGAAATCGCTCGACGCATATTGGAGCTGGCGCGCGAGAACAATATACCGGTCTATGAGGATGAAGGCTTGACAGATTTGCTTGGCCGGCTTGATGTAGGTCTTGAGATACCTCCAGAGACTTATCGGGCGGTCGCTGAAATTCTGGCCTTTCTTTATCGGACCGATGAGGGGTGGCGAAAAAGGAAGCTGCAATCGGGGCGCTCTTGAAAAATCCGCAAATCCAGTGGAGCGATAATTGAGCAAATTACTTAATCCTTTAGTTACTTCTGATGAGGAAAGGGCTTTGCATAAGGGGCAGAGCGTGGAGGATGATACCGCGCAGCCTCATAAGAAATTGCTCTTTGTTTCCGTGATTGTTTTCATGTTGCTTCTTATGTTCAGCTTTACGCTTGAGCGGGAGATCGAGCCAGCACGAGCGAGTTTGCGGGCCATGTCGTTGCAGGAGGCTACATTTCGGGGACGTCTAATACGCCTCCTTTGCCGGGGAAGGTCCTGTTTCGCTGACGATATTCTGGGGGCAGGGTCTTTGCCCAAGTCTTCGCCGGACCCGGGAAGCACAGTCAAGAAACGTCAATCAGCGCTTGGTGGTAACATTACGCTGGATTGACAAAAATCCCCTCAACGGTATGAAGGTCGAGCTGTTTTGTGGCGTCCGTCGCTTCAGGACACGTTGACGCCGGAGTTTAGCCTCAGGCGTCTCTACCTACTATTAAGATGAGGGAAATCTGAGAATGCAAACGGCAATTAAAATGCAGAGCGAAGGGGGCAGCGTGGGACAGGATTACAAAGTTGCAGATATCACTTTAGCCGAACTGGGACGAAAACAGATTCAACTGGCAGAAAAGGAAATGCCAGGTTTGATGGCTTTGCGTGAACAGTATGGTCCAAAGCAACCTTTAAAAGGAGCAAAAATCGCGGGCTGTCTGCACATGACTGTGGAAACTGCCGTTCTTATTGAAACACTTACTGCTCTTGGTGCGGAAGTTCGTTGGTCGAGTTGCAATATTTTTTCGACTAACGATGCGGCTGCTGCAGCGATTGCCCGCACGGGAGTGCCGGTCTTCGCCTGGAAGGGAGAAACAGAAGAAGAGTATTGGTGGTGCGTTGAGCAGACTTTGCGTTGGCCCGATGGTTCGGCTTTTAATTTGATTCTTGATGATGGTGGAGATCTGACGCAGATCGTTCACGAAAAGAACCCTGAGCTTCTTGCCGACCTTGTCGGTATTTCTGAAGAAACAACCACTGGAGTCCTTCGTCTTTATCAGATGCAGAAAAATGGCACTCTTAAGTGTCCAGCTTTTAATGTTAATGACTCAGTTACCAAGTCGAAATTTGATAATCTTTACGGCTGCCGAGAGTCCCTTGCGGATGGAATCAAGCGTGCAACTGACGTGATGATTGCAGGTAAAGTTGTTGTGGTTGCTGGTTTTGGTGATGTCGGTAAGGGTTGTGCCCAGTCAATGGGAGGGCTTGGAGCTCGGGTGATTGTAACTGAGATCGATCCGATAAACGCTCTTCAGGCATCCATGGCAGGCTATGAAGTGCTGACAATGGATGAAGCTGCCTCACAAGGAGATATTTTCGTTACAGCCACAGGATGCTGTGATGTGATTGTCGGCAGGCACTTTGAGCAGATGAAAGATCACGCGATTCTTTGCAATATCGGCCACTTTGACTCCGAGATTGATATTTCCTGGCTGGAAAATAACAAGAATATTCGTGAAGAAAATATCAAGCCTCAGGTTGACAAGTTCATTATGGCGGATGGTCGGAGCTTGATCGTTCTGGCTCGTGGTCGTTTGGTCAACCTTGGCTGCGCCACAGGGCACCCGAGTTTCGTCATGTCTTTCTCGTTTACTAACCAGGTGCTGGCACAAATTGCACTTTGGACAGAGAAGGGCAAATATCAAGTTGGAGTTCATGTGCTACCGAAAAAACTTGATGAGATGGTTGCCAGCCTTCATGTTGCCAAGCTCGGAGTCAAGCTGGAGAAGCTGACAGCCAAGCAGGCCGATTATCTCGGTATTCCGGTAGAAGGACCATTCAAGCCGGATCACTACCGCTACTAATCTTTACCAGCCCAGAGTTAATCTGACGGACATTGTCAGAACGCCTTGAATTCCAAAAAATTTACCTCACGTTGTGGTGACGGCAAATTTGTTTGGAAGTTCAAGGCGTTTAACTCCCATGCCTCTCAGAGATTTGCTTGAGCCTTGTACATTTTCATCGTGGTTATCTTGTCCGGTCGAGTATCGACCCGGACAACTAATCGGCGAGAACCTTTGTACGGCCGGGCTGGGGCAGCGGAGCTCCAGCTTCACCCATCCTGCACGTTACGCTAACGTAACGTCTTACTTTCCGTCCTGGTCATCTCCCCTGCAATTCTTGCATTCCCAAAAGTCACATCTTTTCAACAGAATTCCATAACATAAAGACAAATAACCCCTAAAAGTAATTAGGATTTTGGTCGACATTCGTAGATGGTTACCACGACCAAAAGGGGTGAACAGTCATTCCGTTCGTCCGGGTGATGAGTCCTGGCCGGAGGGGAATGCCGATTTTGTATGGCGTAAGATGCAGGCATTTATTGCAAATTTTTGTCATTGGAGGGTTTCGCGGCTCTGTCGTTTTGCCACAGCTGTTTGTGCAATTGTCTGTTCCTTCCTGTTGGTAATGAATGACGCTAATGCCGAGAGCGCACCCACAAGTCGCGGCGCAGCAAATTTTTATGATGCTTTGCAGGTTAGAAATCCGATTCAACCGCTGGCACGTGAGTATAAAGACTACCGAAATATCAATGTTGTTGAAGAGCAGGTAGCGAAAGGAACTGCGGAAATCTCCGCAAAAGGAAAAGCTGTAAGAGAAAAAACCGAAAAGGCAAAGGCTGCGCGCGAGCGAGAGATTGATGAGATCACTCGAACCAAAGTTGAGGCTGACGCTCCAAAAAGTTTTATCAACCTTCATCGCCATTACCAGGCCGGCGAGATAGATTTGGCGCGCGAATCAGCAAGCCAATACGTAGAATACTGGGTTAACCTGCTTTTTGATACCAAACAGATAAGCGGCCTGATTCTCGAGGCAATGATCGCCAATGGCATGATCGATGAAGAACAGGCCCAGGGGGCTGTACAGTTTCAGGATTGGATGAGCGCCAGTGGGCGGGAAAAGAGCGGCGAAAGAATCAGGGCTACTCATGACCTTTCGCTTAAGCGTATTGTACCGGACACTGAGGCCAAAGCGGAGGTTTATTATTTCTTCGCGCTCAATTGCCAATATTGCCGTGATATGGCGCCAGATGTCGAGCGTCTGCGCCGGGCGTTGGAGCAGGATAAGCGGGTATCAGTTCAGGCACTCGCAGTAGGTAACCCGCCGCGTGAATGGGTAGAACAGTTCAAAGACTACGCCGACTGGCGGTTGCCGGTATATAACGGCGACACGATTGCCAAGGACTTGCATATTGGTTTTCTGCCATCTCTGGTTGTGATCTCGCCATCTGGAAAAACAAGTTATGTAAAAACCGGGCAAGTCACCTTTGACCGTATGTATGAATTTGTACGCACCGTGCAGGGGCTTCCAACGCAGGAGTCAGCAGCGATAGCTCGGATTAAGAATACGCCAATTGGTTTCATGGAGCGGAAAAAGAAAGGTGTGACTGGACTGCGCCTTGCATCTGGAAGTGGTGTGGTGCCAGAGGTAGCGGAGAAGAAAGTTGAAAGAATAATGCCGAGAAGGTTTTAGCGATGATTAGAGCAAGAAGAGAGGCGATATGAAAATGTCAAAGCTATCAAATAAGGGCCGCGTTAGTGGGGGTGGCCAGATATTGTTAAGTTTTCTCATTATTGGTTTGCTGAGCATACTGCCTGGCGCGCCTGGGGCACTTGCTGCGCCAATGGATACCAATACCCAACAGCAGGCAATCCAGCAGGTAGTGAACACATTTAATCGTGGTGGAAATCTTTCCCCAAATTGGCAGCAGACGTTTACACAAATGTTCTCCGGTAATTCAACTGATCTGCAGGGGTTGACGCAGAATATCGTTGGCCAGCAATTAGGGAATATATTTTCAGGGAGTAGCAAAGACCTTAATGGTGTGGTCAGCAACCTTATTAATAGCGGTGATTTTGGCGATTTGGCGGGGAACGTCAACACTTCAACCTTAAGCAACTCGCTGATGAATGGTGCTCTCGGGGATATGAGTAGTTATCTTTCAGGGAATCTGGCAAACAACATGCAGCAGAATATTGGCGGGAATATGAACGATATTCTTGGTCAATTAGGCAGTAGCCCAACAAGTCAGCAATTTAACGATGTGCTCGGGCCTTACCTGAATAATTCATTTAGCGGTATCACAGGTAGCGGAACTGATTTTAACAATATGCTTAATAACAGTTTTAGTGACACCCTTGGCAGTCAGCTCGGTGGTTCAGGCTTGGATGTGAACAGTTTCTCGAGTGCTCTGACGAACAATACAAGTGGAATGTTTAGCGGTGGAGTGCAGGATGCAATAAGTAATGGCAGTTTTCAGAGTAATATTACATCTGGGGTAACTCAGGGAACTATCGAGTCATTGGATGGGAAGTTGACACCTCTTGCTTCGTTTATGCGTAACGTCGAAACGACTACTTTTGATCCTCCCAGTTATGCAAAAAAAGCCCAGGATAACTATTCAGGGACAAGTCAGGAGTTATACGGATTTCGACGAACCGACAAGGCCTTTGGCGCTATTGTGCCAGGAGAGCTGGAACGGACCAGTAGTGTCGATGCTGAGCGTCATACCTATCCGATGTTGACAATGATGACCAAATACGTTGATAAAAACCAAAGTTATGATGGCGAGAATGAAAATACTGTAAATATCAAAGAGCCTTCATTGCTCTTCTCTAACATGGCAGTCGATGATGAAATACTCAAATCACAGATGATGGTATTTCAGAACGTAGCTGATATTGAGCAAAGTTTTCTCCGTGATGAAAAGACACGTGATCGCTATCTCGATATGTTAAATACTGTGCGGGCAATTGCCCATATGACACTTTCTTATCTTGACCGGACTGTCGCTGCCGGACTTTCGACGATTCAGCAACAGGCTGACATGTCGGTTAATAATTTCCTTCTTAAGCAGATTTCCTGGCACACCAAGGAGATTGCCAATCCCGAGCGCAAGGATTTGTATAATGACGTTGATGGAAAGTTTGAAGCCTGCATGTGGTCACACGGTTGGGCCAATAACGGTAGTGCCGATGATTATGAAGGGCGACTGGGTGGAACAAAGAAAGCTTTTGATAAATGGACTGAAAAAGATGCCAAAGATCCATATCTTGCCTACGTTAAGGCAATGTGCAGTGATCCCAACGATAGCGACAATGAATGCGGAAAGCTCTACGATGCATCCCATTCGTTGATTCATTATTGCACTTGTTGTGCAGAGCGCAGCCTTGAGACTAACCAGGGAACAAATCTTGAATCGCTTCAAGATGACAGTATCAGACACAAGAGTCTTTGTGGGTCATGGGCTAAAGATACAAAGATAGGTGGTCAGGCGATAGCCAGCGGTGACGATGTTGAAAACGCCTACAGCATGGTTGAGCGAGTACTCTTTGGACTTGGTCGTATGGAAGGAGAACTGGAGAATCAGTACGTTTCTAATGAATTCGAGGCATCCGATTTATTGAACGCTGAGTCACAGATGGTATATCTGTTTGAAGACATGTATGGAGATTATTGTACTGTTAAGTCTCATAATCGATTAAAGCGATTTTATCATTTCCCGCGATTTAGCGTTGAGCAGCAGGTGAAGATTATTCGTGATGGGCAACCCGAGGAATGTGAAGGTGGTAATGGATATTTTTTCTGCTCAGGAGATAATGGTGATGGCGAACTGAAGTATGGAATCTGTCCCGCCTTTCAACAGATTCTCGCTATGGTGCGAGAAGATAAATTCGCTTCAGAATACGAAAGCCGTCAAGACGAGATTGAAGAAATGTGGAAGGAAGCTTCTCTGGCATTTCCACTGACGATTGACGACTTCATCAACGTAAAGGAGCAGGCTGCTCAGTCAGAATCGTATAACAACGAGGAGCAGATGAGTTTTGTCGATCACTGGTGTGATGCAGCGGCTATTGTCGCTTACGAGAAAATTCATAACACCATGGTGAAGCTTGCTGAAGACCATCTGAGTTTAAATACGACTGTTCGTGAAAGTGAGCGGGCGATGATTCATCGATTGACGGGACGGGTGGATCAGGCGCTGGCAATGGCTAACGCCGAAGCCGGTATGAATCCGGCCGCTGCGGCTTTGCTTGAAGTTGCCAAGGCTCGCGCCAGGAAGGAAAAAGCGGAGGGGTCGGCCGCGGCGTCAAGCAGTGGAGCGCGAACTGCATATGATCGTTTGAACTCACATGGCTTTCTTGGTGGTAGCGCCGGTTAGTAGGGCTACGGAACCAGCGAACTTGAGGTTATATGGCTGATACTGGTGTAGTTGGTTATTCGGGCAATGTTGGGGCGACTCTTGTTGCTTCGGTGTTGGAGAATGCCGGCTATGTTACCCAGGGCTACATGCTTGATGCCTTTGAACCGTGGTTTCATTCCGGGGGGCAATTGGTGTTACTGCTTGCGGCTGCGGCGGGGATTGCTGCCGTGCTGGCGTTTGGCAGTTTTCGCATGGCGGGCTATCTGCTCTTTGCCCCGGGGATGTTCTATTTTCTTTTGTACTCGCGAACCGGAATGGAGGAGGTGCGCTGGAAAGTCGGTAGTGGTGAAGTAAAGAGCGTTCAAGATCAGTACAACGGTTACATCGAGAAGTACAAGTTCCCCGAAGAACAGTTGCAGCTACCCTGGTTTTTTGTCTGGTTCACCAAGCTTGCCAGCGACATGACGAATACTCTGACTCAGGTGATTCTCAATGAGCTTAAAGACCCACAGATTACTTTCGTCGCTCGAAATGAGTTGTTGAACATTGTCAGAAATGCTGTCCCAAATGATGATATTACCTACAAGTTACTTACTGATGCTCTTTATGGCAGTTGTGCCCCTCTGACCAATGCGTATATGAAGTTATCCGATCCCGAACTGAGCGGCGGGAATCTTAATAAATTACAGCTTGGCAGTATGGCCAATGACTATTCAAAGAAAGAATATGAACGGCTGACAACTGTAAAAAATGAACTTTTATCCAAACGAAATGAATTTTTAGAGAGAAATATCACGCCGTCACTTTCAGTGCGCGAATATGCTTGTGACAAGCTGGCTGCTTTTCCTTCCGGGTCCGGGCAAACAACTGAACCAGGGTATGCCAAGCTTGAGGAGTATTGCAGTTGCAAGCGTGCTGGTGGGAGCATCTGCAACATGGCCAGTGGGCAGGACCAGTTCACCTGTGGAGATGCATTTGATATTACGAAAGACGCTATTCGCGATGATATGAGTAAACTTGTAGCCAAGATCAAGGAGGTCCCTCCGGGTCTTGGCGATGCCGCCAATTCGCAGGTGTCCGAGGAGACATATCAGACTCTTTGTTATCAGGTGCAAGAAAAGCTCTACGGAATTAACAATCGCGAACAGCTGGTTGGAGGAGTGGACGAAGATTGCAGTCTCGTTGATGTGATGAGCGTATTTGCTTTACGCAATGTTCTCAGTGCTGAGTATTCTTCGCAGCAGTCTTCCCTGCAGGGTTCGATTAACAATCATTTGAAAAATTTCAAAGAGCGTGCCGGGTATGTCTCTGGTGAGAATCATCGGATAGCCACCGGTTTACCTCAGATTGATTCAGGGGGGCAGATTACTGCAGATACCAAAAGATACGGCCTGCATCATATTGAGCCTGGTCTTGGTGGGCATATGGTAGAGTTTGGCGATGACGGCAAAAAGCGAACTGTTTTTCAATATGGCGATCGAATGGAGAAACAGGAAACCCAGGATGTAGAAATAATGGGGCAGTTTGAGGCTTCATTTAAGGCGAATCAGACATTTTTTTCGAAGAGTATGGTGCAAGAGATTTACACCTATTCGATGAATGTACCCTATTGGCAGGGGGTGATACTATTCCTGCTATCTATCGCTTATCCGCTATTTTCCGTAGTTATCCTGGTGCCGGGGCAGGCACCGAGTTTCTTTTATCTTCCGTTAGCCTGGCTTTGGGTCAAGAGTTGGGATGTCGGTTTTGCTATGGTCATGGTGCTTGATCAGGTGCTTTGGAACTTGATGCCGTCTACTGAACATGCATTTAGCGATATCAACCAGACTTGTGACAAGGCTGACGATTGCGTCATTAATGCTCTGCAGGCGGTGCTTTCTGTCGACCCCACTTATCATGTGCAGGTGCATAACTCGATTGTTGGTTTGGCGATGAGTATGGTGCCGCCGATGACCGCTGCCGTACTGTTAGGGGCGAAACGCGGAATGGTCTCCTCATTTACTGAGCCCTTGGAGAATGCAGCAAAAGAAGCGGCGGCGATGCAACAGCTGTCGGAGGCGTTACCGATATCTACTGCTCGTCAGGAACAGACAAAAGGACCGATCGCTCTTGCGGCAATGGCGCCTTACAAAGATGGTGGAGTCTGGGATCAGGCCTACAACTATGCATTTAACAAAGCTTTGCCGATTGTTGGCGCAGGTAAAGCGATTGGGGCGATCAAGGATATTCAGGGGAAAATGTCGCCGGCCGAAATGCAGAGACTTACTGACAGATTCAAGTCGGCGAATAGTTTGGCCGATCTGTCTGCGGCCGATCAGAAAGCGGCAACTGATTTGTTTCGCAAGATCACTTCCGTACAGGGTCTTGGCGCTGTAGGTAGTGCCGGACTTGAGGCTTGGTCGGATGCGATGGGTCTTGCCAAGAATTACGCCAGTGCAGCGGCGGAGTTTCAGTCGGTGCATGACCAGTATTTTGCCGAGTACCTCGGTAAGTATGGGCATTATGCAAGTAACATGCAGTCCGCCGCGGCCGCTCTGGACGTATCGTCGGGAGGGTTGGGTTTTGGTAGTTTCGAAATTCCGACGACTTATGGCAATGCAGAATTTTATGATTCATGGCGTAAGTTTGAGATGGCGACTTATGCTTTGGATGCTGATGCATGGCAAAAAGCAGTGTCTAGTGGGGCTGCTTCTGATTTCGCCAAAAATTCGCCCCAGGAGAGCCTGTATAAGGGCTTTTTGAAGGGCGCTGGGGGAGTTCTCGGCGCCGGGATCGCTATCAATAGGGGAGATGCGGCAATTGACGAACTCGACCTGGCTCGAAAGGGAGATCTAGCGGACGATAAAATGAATTTTGGTCAGAAGTTGGCCAGTAATCTCAAGCCGAGTCCTCTGACTTCCGTGTATCTTAATGAAAGCAGATTTTTCCAGCCGGACAAGCAAGATGAGTTTCGTGATTTGTTTTTTGATATCGCGGGGTCCAGTAATATTCTCGGTCCAACGTCAGTTGAAAAAGTGCCGGGAGACGGGATCGTCGATTGGTCTGGTGGTAGTGGAAAGATCGATTTGCAGCGGGTTAAGGATTATTCCGATTTTCAGGAAAGCCTGTTTTCTCCTTATGTATCTGGACTTCAGGGGATGGACAGTTTTCATACGGCAAACGGTGAGGTCTCAGTTATGCTGCGGCCGGAAGAGTCTAATGGGAAAACAGGATGGAACAGCCTGTTGCCAAATGATTGGTATGATATTCCCGAGATTATGGGTAATTCGAAAGAATTCCTTAACATTGGAGATGGTTTGACCGGCCTTGAATCAAAGCGCGCGGTGATCGGCCCAGACGCAGGAGGTAACTAGTTACTATGGCTGCTTCTACCGGAACATTGGTCGCCGCGGCGCTTGAGTCTGTCGGCTATTATGCTCAAGAACAAGTCCTGACTCAGCTTAATACATTGATCTGGGAACTTGCGGCTCTTTTTTATGTCGTTGTCGGACTGATGGCGATTTATTCTTATGTCATATACGGAAGCTACGATACCGCAGCCTGGACACTCGTTGCTCCGGGGGTTGTCGCCTTTATGTTGCTGGCTCGGACCGAAAGTAGTGGGGTTGAGTGGAGATTCGGCAATTATCTTGACCAGTCGAACAGTGAAGTGGAGATGCTTGACGATGCGGGGCTTGTGCCTTCCTCGGAGGTATCTTGGGTATTCCATCGGTACAACGAATTGGTTTCCTCAATCACAAGTAATGTAATTGCGATATTGGTAAATGGCGATGAAGTGAAGCGCCAGGTCCAGTTCATGGCGCGACCGAGCTTGATGGATAGCTTGTTTCGCGCCCAGCTCGATAATCCCGGACTGGAAAATTTGCTTAAGGTAGGACTTCAGGGAACCTGTGGTCAGGCGATGGAGGCAATGCGTGATAATGCTGCAATGCATCGAAACTCGATTACTGCCGCCTATCGCAAGGATACAGCTGAAGTGCTTCGGGCGACCAAAGTGCTTTTTTATGAAACTGATGTAAGTGTTGGAAATACCGGGGCGGAAGCTTCCAGCATGCGTAGTTTTATGCAGCTTCAACTTCAGGACTATGGTGGAGATTTGGAGCAACAGGTCCGGAATTATTGTGGGTATGCTGAAAATGCACAGCAAGGACAGAAATCCTTGCTTGAGGATTTGGAGGCTTTTCGTGACGGTAGTACTGATTCCGCCACGTGTGAAATGATCTGGTGTGTCTCTGCGCTCAGTTTGCGTCGCGAAGTAGAGCGAATTATGAAAATGAGTGAACGGGAGAAGGTCGCCCGCATTGGCACTGAAGCGGAGCGCGATGCCTTGATTTCGGAAATGTGGGATCACATTGCTGTAAAAATGCGGCCGGCAGATGGTATCTCCGATGTGAATGCCGATGCGGCGATTATCCCCACCGTGATTGGTGGTATCCTGATGCGCAAGGTGCTCAACTCTCCTGCGGCAGTTGATCGAAATTCCCAATTTGCCGAGCGTTCCGGATATTTCACCTCCCCTTATCGTTACAAGTATAATCAGGCGCCAGGTGCGGCTGTGCGGACAGATGAGCTGCAACATCAGGATATATCGGCTACTGCCATGCAGTATGAAGTGATGGAGTTGGCTCTGACCCTGCCTTACCTGCAAGGTATTATTCTCTATGTGCTGGCCGCGACTTACCCATTTTTTGTTTTGGTGGCCCTCGTTCCGGGGCGCGGGACAGCAATTATAGAATGGGCTGCCTGGTGGGCTTGGGTAAAAATCTGGGATGTCGGTTGGGCGGCGGCGATGATTGTCGATGATGTTATTTGGGATTTGATGCCTCATCATTCAGCTTTCGATCCAACTCTCGATCCCAGTCATGGACCAGTTACCTGGCTTCAGGCGGCATTCCATGACGATCCGGCTTATTCTCTGACTATGTATTATATGCTTTTGAGCACAATGTTGGTCGGTGTGCCGCTTGTTACCGGGCAGATGATATTAGGTAGTAAAGCAGCACTGGCCCAAAAATTGGTTCAGGGCTTTCACGGCATGGCGCAGAAGGTTGGTGGCTATGCTGGTCGGACCAAACAGCAGCTTTCGGTTAGTGAAGCCACCTCCGCTCGGGTTGGTGGTGAAGTCTCATCTTTCAAGGATCTAAAACAGGTGGCACAGGATAATGATAAGTCACAATCATCTGGAGGGGGCGGAGGTAGCAAGGCTGGGGAAATGATGAGCCAAAATTCGGGCAATGGGGCACAAAGTCAGGATAATTCTCATAACAAGGAGTAGTAAGGTTAGTTTTACTTGATTGAGTAAGTGCTTGAAATAATTAGATGAGGTTTCTTTGGCAGCTTCAGACGAATTAATTGGGGCGGCAGGGCAGTATATTGCTGCTGTGCTTGAGACGGCAGGTCTCTATGCGCAGTCCTACGTCCTGACTAATTTTGCCACTTTTTTCAGCTCGGTTGGTGGCCTTGTGTTGACCGGGGCTTTTTTCGCTGCGGTTGTGAGCTATGCAATTTATGGCAATTACTCTCAGATTCGTTATTTTTTGATTGGCCCCGGCCTTTTTTTCTGGATGCTGACCAATACTACTACCGTGCAGTCAACCGCAAATCAGTTTGGTGACCGTTTGCTGCCTGACAATACTGCCCGGATGCAGGAGGTGCTTGACGGAGCTGCTGATGGAGATTTCAGCAATGGGGCGCAGGTCTCATATGCTTTTGTTATTTTTGATGACTTGATTTCCTACGTCATTCAGAAAACGGTCAGGGTTTTTGTTGATACCGCTCAGCATGAAGACGTGATCAGTATCGCTCGAGCCCGAGCGATGTCGCATATTGTTATGAGTCGGGCTAAAGATAGCGAGTTTTTGAAATTCTTTACGCTTAATGTTGTTGGTAGCTGTGGGGAGAGATTTCAGCTTGCCAAAGACCTGGGACGGCTCGAAAGAGATAGCACTGGTTCACAGGTCGATCAAAATGAGATCGCACGCAAACAAGCGAGTTACGATGCTTTGGCGACTCGTCCGGTGTATATCAATAAACAGATTCTCGATTATGTTAATGAGAGGACTGGCCAGAGCCTGGTCTCGCCGCAAACCTGTCAAGGTGTCTGGGACAATACTGTTACTTTGCTTAAACAGCTCGCAGCGGAGGAATTTGACAATATAGGACCCAGTGAATCGGAGAATGAAATGTTCCCCGGGATGGACTGGGATAAAGTTAAAACAGAAGTAAAGCTCGCCCTGGCCGAGGGAGATTCCGGAGAGGACAAGGCGATAACGGTTCTTGCTGCCTATTATCTCTATAACACCCTTCGATTCAGTAATTATCAGAACTTCGACAAGACATCAGGCAGTGTTGCTTCCCAGGTAGCAAGTCGCGGTGATTGGGTTGGCTCAGACTACACTGCTATTTTTGGTGAAATGATGAATGCCGAAACAGCGTCGGAGCAGATGACAATTGTCTACTTTGCTGCCGTCCTTCCTTATATGCAGGGAATAATGCTTTATTTTCTGACAATGGCATTTCCTTTTTTTGCACTTTTCTTGCTGGTGCCGGGGAAAATGCGAGCATTTTTTGTCTGGGCGCATCTTTGGGTCTGGGTAAAGAGCTGGGATGTCGGGTTCGCCATTCTTCATATCGTTCGCGAGGTGCTTTGGCATTTTCTGCCGAATGCCGGGAAGTCACGATTCGCTAATCAACCAGGCCAGGAATTGTTCAACAAAATTGATTGGAGCGATCCGGCAAGTGTATTTAACGTAGTTTATACTTATGATCCAAGCAATTCGATGGCGACATATTTTATGATTGTTTCCTTCCTGACACTCAGCGTGCCGATGTTCACAGCCTATTTTTTTAACGGCGCTCAGGAACTCTATGGTGCTTTGGGCGTAGGTATCGATCGTATGGCTCGGGAACGATTCGGTTCTCGTCGTCGTTTGATGGCTCATAACCAATACAAGGATACAGAGCGTATTGCTGTCGAGCGACAGGAAGCTCTGGGCGAGAATCTTGGTGCTGCCATGGCTTATAACAATCCGGGCTCATTTAACGGCGAGGTCCTCTCGGGTGGAGGAGATCGTTCCCATGAAGCAAATATCAAGGCCGGAGCCTCTCTTGGCCGCGCTACCGGTTTTATGAACTCGGCTACAAGGGTCGCATCTCAGCGAAGAATGGGACACACCGGTCGGGGTATGGATTTCAAACAGTCTGATATGAACACCGATGATGCACGGAAACAAAGTATGTTTGAAAAGGAAAACAAGGCTAATGTTTCAGGTGGCTCTCCACTTAATCCATATCGGGTATATCGCGACAACCAGTATGACAAGAGTGTGAAAACAGGGAACTCGGGTGACGATGATGCAGCGGGCAATTAGTAACTGAAAGATGAGAGTGGATGTGACTTTTTATTAGAGAGGGTTTGACGGGTTATGGCGGTTATCAATGACGACATTATTGGCAGTGCGGGAGCTCTTGTTGCAGCCGCGATGGAGACTGCGGGTCATTACGGCCAGTCTTATCTGCTTGATGTTGTTAATGGGCCACTTGGTAATACATATGGAGCGTTCTTCTATGTAGTTTCCGGAATCATAGCGATTGTTTCTGCGGCGATTGGCGGCAAGTATAAAGTTGCCGCCTGGTTTTTACTCGGACCACCGATTGTTTTCTTTATATTGGCGGCTCGGGTCGATTCTTACGGTGCTAGATGGGCCAAGTTGAATATTACAAATGAGACTGTGAGGGAGAGACTACAGACTGAGAGTGTTACTGAACTCAATCGTGGTGTTTCTGATATGTCGGCACCGGCGCGAATTTCGTGGACATTTTATGCGTGGGCACGGCTTACGGATTCAATTGTCAATTCGGTGGCTAACGGCATTCGCAACTATACGGTCACCAAGGATCTCGATCAGGTGATGCGCTCCAGTGAACGGCTTACGGCTCTTTACGGATTGCAGATTGAAGATCCGCAGTTGAATGAGTTTATTCATCTTGTAACCAATGACCGCTGTCGGCCCTATCTTGCTGCAGCACTAGATTCTACTGCTGGAGTCAAAGCTTTTACTGCGGCGCAGTATTCGGCGAGACTTGACGAGTTGGGTGGTCAGATTAAGGTCGGCAAAGGAGATGCTGTCCACGATCGGATCAATCGAATGAATGATGCCGGCTATTTTGGTAGCGGTTTTACGCAAAAAGAACAGTATAGCTGCAAAGAGTTATATGACATGTCATTTGAAGCATTGCGTTCTCATGCTAACACGCTGATTAAGAAAGTTGCAGATCCGCAGACGGGAATGGTGCAGGCGACCACAGGAGATAATGATTCTGCCGAAGAGTGGAATACTCAGCTGATAAACAACTACGAGAGATTACAAAATAAGTTTGGTCCGGGGAACATCCCGACAGAGGAGAAGGCGCGCTCGATGGTCAATGCTGTAGCGATTCGCCTTTTAGGCAACGCGATGAGCACGCATCATCCAGATTTAATCAAGTATCGCAGCGACTATATCCAGGAGCCAGAAGAACTTCATCTTGTTGAAGATAAGGGATATGCAACAGAGCTCAGTCGACTTTTTGTTGCCAGCGAATATACAGAAAAGACCCGCTTTGTAACTTTGATGTTGCAGATGCCCTATCTTCAGGGCGCTCTTCTTTATGCTCTTTCGATGACGTTTCCGTTGTTTATCATGGCAATGATTATACCAGGGAAGCACACAGCGCTGGTCACCTGGATGGGCTACTGGTTCTGGGCAAAGAGCTGGGATATCGGGTATGCGATAGTGATGTTGGCAGACGACCTTTTTTATTATCTCTTACCAAGAGGCCCGGCGATGTCTGATGCGGTTGCGGCGGACCCTGGACAAGCATTTCAAGTGATGTTTCGTGGCGACCCTACCTACTCTTCATACATTTATTACCATATTTTGGCGGTGCTGGTTGGTGCCATACCGGTGGTCAGCGGTATTTTTATCAAAGGAGCCGGTAAGGAGATGGTGAGCGGTATTGGCTCAAAAGCCGAGCAGCTGGCGATGCAGACCGGTAAATCATCTGGTGTGTATGTTTCCCTTGCCAATACTCAGGGCCAGGTAAATGAAGTAAACCATAGAAAACTTGAGGTATTCGCCGAAGGTGTGCACAGCGGGATGAAGGAACCATGGGTAGAATTGTCTCTAGTCGCTCCGATGGCGCTTGGGCAGGGTGGGGTATCTGCGGTTAGAGGGTATATCGATCAGAAGTTGAAAGACAGCGGAAATACAATGACTGCGGAACAGAGACAGAAGTTTGGATATGTCGCCAAGATGCTTACGCCAGTAGGGGCGATGACTGATGCGCAGTTAAAATCCAGAGCTGAACAGATCTCAAGTGCTGCCAAGAATTACATCAGTCTAAAAGGGGATAATGCTGTTCAGGAATTTATGTCCCGACCAGAGAGCTTAGCGGTATACAATTATGGTGTTTTGCTAGGTTGGTCACAGCAGTCAGGTGTGGAGAAACCTTCGGCACTGACCGATGTGATTGTCAATCGCGCAACAAGGACTTGGTATGCGGGCTATGCAAAATCAACCCGAGCGGCGACGCATGCGAAATAGTCGATGGGGAAATTGAAGGAGTAGATCTTGATTACTGTTGGGTCAAGTGGATCATACGTTGGTGCTGTGCTGGAGACCTTGGGGGTCCATTATCAGTCCTATTTGCTTGATCAGCTGGCAACTCCTTTTGCGACAAGTGTCGGTGGTCTTGTTTATGTCGTTGCCGGTTTTATTGCCATTGGCTCTTACCTGCTTTCGGGGAAGGCCCAATCGAGTATCTGGCTGCTCGCCGCTCCGGGGATATTTCTCGCAGTTGTGCTGCAGCGAACCGAAGTAAGTGGCTCACTTTGGAAGTTCGGAAATGAAGTTCGTAGTGATGTTATGGTCGATAGTGGACTTGATCCACATTTGACGGAAGACGCCCGGGGTGGTGCAAGGGTTTCTTCGCTTTTTGCTTCTTACGATCGCTTGGTGAGTTCTGTTGTTTCCCAGACGGTGGCGGTACTGCTTGCCGGGCGGGAGAAGCTCGACTATTCGTTTATCGTTCGGGCTGAGATTCTTTCAGCGATGGAGGCACCTTTCGCCGGTAATGACGGTTTTCGTTCGTTGGTTCATACGGCATTGGGTCGTGATTGTATGGACTTTGCGATGACGGCAAAAAAAATTGCTGACCCGGAAATACCGGCGCTTGAGCGTTGTGAGGCGGCGAAGCATTACAAGGATCTGGGAAGTTCCAGGCAGGTTGGTCTGACTGATATGGCCAAGGAATATGTGGCCAATGAAATCTATTTATTTTTGCCACATTTGATGACCGAGGAGATTACGCCAGATCCTGGTTGTGCGGTGCGAAGTGTTATGGACCTTTGTGGTCAGGCACCATCGGGGCTTGCTGATACCGATGCGACAGTTGGGGCACAGGAGCTTTATTGTGATAAGGAAGCAGAAGCGAAGGCTGAGCAACAGAAACTTTGTGATGCGGTGATGCGCAATCAGCAAATCATGAATGCAGTCTATAACCAGCCGGTCGTAGGTGCTTCTGGAACAGAGAGTGCTTTGCAGAGAGCGCTTAATCTCAGTGGAGCCCAGTATGAACAATATCGAAAAGAGGCATGGGAAAGGGTCGAAAAGCCCTATTACTGTCATGAGATCTGGAATTTGGCGTATGTATCGCTGATGCGCGAATCGTTGATTTACCTGGAATCAGTTAATCAGCAGGCTTTTAACGCCGACTTGACGAATGTAATAACGCAGGCTGAGCAGGGAGCTGATGCCGATCTTCGGTTAAGTCTATGTGCTCCCGAATATCAGGATAACATGCCTGTGGCATTTAGTGAGGCGTTAAAAATTCGCGGTGCGCAACATCCATTTGATGTTGTGCGTCAGTTGGCAAAGAAACTTTTTCGCAATGAAAAGGAATATAAACCTCTTGCGGTAATTGCGGATGAATATGCCAAGCGCTCGGATAAGTTCAGTCGTGTTGGTCTACCTGATGAAAATAAGCTGGCGCACGTAGAGCGAACGAGGCTCAAGAATAACGAATTGCGTGAAAGGACCGGTTTGATGCATTACGCGGCATCGATGCCATATTTCCAGGGTCTTGGATTGTATTGGTTGTCGATTACTTATCCGTTGTTTGCGATCATGATTCTCGTGCCGGGCAAGCAGAATGGATTTTTTATGTGGTTCAAGTTGTGGGCCTGGCTTAAATCCTGGGATATCGGTGTGGCTGTGGTGATGATACTTGACGATGTGTTGGTCTCACTGTTTGGCAATATGTTGATGCGAGATGGTAATTCTCTGGTGCACGAACTGCCGGCAGACATTGGCTCAGCTCTTGCTTCTCTTGAGACAATCGATTCAACTTTTAATGTCGGGCAGTATTATTCAATTGTTTCTGCGGTGTTGATGATGGTGCCAGTTGTTAGTGCGCAAATAATTCTTGGGGCGGCTGGTGGGGCCGGAGTACTTGCGCAGGGCATGCAGCGATTAACCTCACAGAGGGGCGGTGATTTTGGCGGTATCGGTGGTATTCGTAGCATGATGGAGGCACCGCCACAGATGAAGTCGGTGCGGGCGCTTGGGCAAGATGTTCACGCTTTGAGTGCCGCGACGTCAGCTAAAGTTGGTGAGTTGGGTGGGACGCAGGCGTCAAATATGTATGGTAACGTTTTTGGTGAATCATATCGAACGGATCGAAAATTTGTAGACCGGGAAGATGAGCTCTCGGTATACAAGGGCGGATTTAATGCGGCAGCTGCGCTTAAGGGATTGAATAATGCGGCGGGAGGCTCTGCCGATAGTTGGTTCGGTGAAAAAGAGTTTATGGGTGTTAATAGGGGAACGGACGGTAGCCCATTGTCCAGTGTGCTTGGTGGTCTGTCTTCGGCAAGCTATAAGGTTGGATCTATGTCACGCGATCAATTTAACGCATTTGGCAGGCTTGATATGGATGCGGCAAACTCTCAGGTGCCAAGTACAATTGGCCATAGTGATATCGCCGGTATGGGGGTGAACCAGGCTCTTCCTCTGCCTCAAGATTACGATCCGGCCGGTAATACCAACGCCAGAGATGCGGCAGCCTTTAATAAGGAGAAGACAGTGGATCTGCAGCAGGCAACAATTGACTTGGTTAACAGGTCAATGAAGGCTGGATTCAGTGCATCTGGTGATCCGGTGAAGAAAAAGCCCTGAGCTCTTAAGAGGGCATTTTTGGAATTTTAGGTGTCCTGATAGCGTCTGTCAGATTAAGTCCGAGCCATTTCAGATAAATCATCCTTGCGATTTTATTGTCTGGTGCATTAGTCTGTCGAATGGGACAGTTTGCCCCTTCCCGGTTGTCGCACGTAAGCCCGTTGTGAGGCTTTGTGCAATTTTCGACTGATATTTTTGGTGTATCAGATGAGCCATCAGTCAGCGGTCTTGTCGTGGCATATATTGTAACAATGGAGAGAATTAGTGAGAGAACTTAATCCAGCCCAGCGAGTCGGAGATTTTGGTCAGAGTATTTGGTACGACAATATCAGTCGTGAATTACTTGATTCTGGCGAAATAAGGCGGCTGATTGCGGAATGGGGGGTTCGAGGCTTGACCTCTAATCCAGCCATTTTTCATAAGGCGATTACCAGCGGCAGCAGCTATTTTGATGATATCTCTGCTTTTAAGCGTCAGGGGATGAATTCAGATGAAATTTTTGAGGAGCTGGCTTTAGCCGATATTGCACAGGCAGCAGATGAATTGCTGGGGGTATATCAGGCTTCCGCTGGGGAGGATGGTTACGCCAGTATTGAAGTTTCTCCATTGCTGGCCAAGGATTCCGTGGCGACGATCAATGAAGCACTGCGCCTTTATCAGCGTCTTTCCAGACCGAACATCATGATTAAGGTTCCTGGGACGAAAGATTGTTTGCCAGCTATCGAAGAACTGCTTTTCCAGGGAGTTAATATCAATGTGACCTTGTTGTTTTCGGTAGAAAATTACCGCGAGGTTGCTCAAGCCTATATTCGTGGTTTGACCCGTCGTCATCAAGCCGGTTTAAAGATTGATGGGATAAGTTCAGTGGCGAGTTTTTTTGTCAGCCGTGTTGATTCTTTGATTGACGCCAATTTGGCCGAACTCGGAATTCGTAATCCACAAGTACTGGCATTGCGGGGTAAAGCTGCAATCGCCAATGCAAAAATTGCTTATGCGGCGTTTCAGGAGATTTTCTCTTCTGATGAATTTGCTGTCTTGCGTCAGGCGGGTGCTCGTCGGCAAAGACCACTTTGGGCCAGCACCAGTACCAAGAATCCTGCTTATCGCGATGTCATTTATGTTGATGAACTTATAGGTCCAGACACAGTCAACACCGTCCCGCATGCGACTCTTGCGGCATATGTGGATCATGGGACTCCGGGGAATACCCTCGAGTCCGGTTTGACCGAGGCGAAAAATTTACTTTCCGCTTTGAGTGATGCAGGAATAAATTTTGCTGAAGTACTTGCTCATCTTCAGGAAGATGGAGTGGCACAATTTATAAAAGCCTTTCTCGATTTGCGGGAGGCAATTGCTGCGGCTTGACGGTTCGATGCTGTGTTTCAATTACTCTGAGTGATAACAGATCTGGTAGTCAGCGCAATTATAGCTTTGCGCGTGTTGTATGGCTTGGACTAAAATATTTTTTTAAAAGATCATAGGTTAATTTGCAGGGGGAGATGACAATTGCATAATCCATTCGAACCAGTTCGGGATGGCCGGACGCTCCACACTCCTTGCGTTGCCATCATTTTTGGCGCCACAGGAGATCTTACCAAACGTAAGCTTGTCCCGGCCCTTTATAATTTGGCTGTGGATGGCCTATTGCCCCCGAGATTCTCGCTGATTTCGTTTGCTCGTCGAGATTATAGTAGTGATGCATTTCGGGAGGAATTGCGTTTATCTGTATCCAGTTTTTCCCGTCGTAAGCCATTGCGCGACGATGTTTGGGAAGAGTTCTCATCGCGATTTCATTACTGCCAGGGGAATTTTGATGAAGATCGGGCTTTCGTCCGCCTTTCCGAAATTATCAAACAAATGGAAGATGAAGTTGGTGGACCTCTTAATCGTATATTCTATTTTGCCACCGCACCGGAGTTTTTTGAAATCATTGCCAGAAAGCTAAGCGAGCATAAGCTCCTTTCCGCATCGCCTTATGGTGGTGAAGCACGTGTTGTTGTTGAGAAGCCTTTTGGGCATGATCTTGATAGTGCCAGGGCGCTCAATATTTCATTATTGCAATGTATGGAGGAGAGGCAGATATTTCGTATCGATCATTACCTGGGTAAGGAAACGGTGCAGAATTTGTTGATTTTTCGCTTCGCTAACGGGATTTTCGAACCAATTTGGAATCACAAATATATACATCATATTGAAATTTCGGTTTGTGAGTCCTTGGGAGTTGAAGGGCGTGCTGGATTTTTTGATCAGGCAGGTGTTCTGCGGGATATCGTACAAAATCACGTATTGCAGCTATTGTGCCTTGTTGCTCTTGAGCCTCCAGTGGCGTTTGAAGCGGACGCTGTGCGTGATGAAAAGGTGAAAGTCTTGCGTTCGTTGCGCCCACTTTCAAATGAGTGCCTGTCCAGGAAGGTTGTTCGAGCTCAGTATGGTACGGGCTCGGTCGCTGGCAAGACAGTTCCTGGTTATCTTCAGGAGCCAGGTGTCGGAGCGGGTTCGACGACTGAGACATTCTTTGCGATGCAGGTCGCTATCGATAATTGGCGCTGGGCTGGTGTGCCGATTTTTATACGTGCCGGAAAAAGACTGGCCAAGAGAGTGACGGACATTTCTATTTTTTTCCGACAAGTGCCATTTGGTCTCTTTAGTAATCATGTTGAGCAGGTTGCCGAGAATGTCCTTTCGTTCCAGATTCAACCTGATGAGGGAATTGCACTCAAGTTTGTTGCAAAACCACCTGGATCGCGTGTACGCATCCAGCCAGTGAATATGGAATTTAGTTATGGTTCATCTTTTGGAGTTGAACCTCCTGATGCCTACGAACGTTTGTTGTTGGATGCGATGAAGGGTGATGCAACATTGTTTACTCGTAAGGATGAGATTGAAGCGGCCTGGTCTTATGTTTCTCCGATAATCAATTCATGGAGAGAGCAGGGCGCAGGTGCCGTAGTACCGAGTTATGATGCTGGTTCCTGGGGCCCCTATGAAGCTGAGCACTTGTTGTTTGAAGGTGCCGGGAAAGGGTGGAGAAGGCTATGAGCGCTGAGGACCTACCTGGTAGAATTGTTGCGCCGGGAAATGTTGCATCAGAGTTGTTGAAGTTTTGGCGCGAAACAGCGGACCACGACAGATCGGCCCGCAGTAGCGACAGTCCGCGTCTTAAGACAACTCTGGCAAACATAATTGTTTTTGCTGGGTGTGAGGAGTCTTCGGCTTGCTCCAAGTGGCTTCAGGACCTTCTGACAGAACTTTGCCTTTCTTATCCATCACGGTTTGTCGTCGTAGTCAGCAGTAGGGATAGCGGTGAACAGTTGACTTGTTCGGTTAACTCTCGCTGCGTATTGTCTGATAATGGGCAGCATGTGTGTTCGGAGGAGATTTATCTTCGAGTCCCTGTCGGGGCGAGAAAGCACTTGAAGCATATGCTTTGGTCGCTTCTGGTGCCGGATATTGAGGTGATAATGATCGCCCTTCCCGGTTTCCTGGGCTATGAGGAATTAGAAGCTTTGCAGGAGACCATATCACCGCTTGCAGATTTGGCTGGACGGATAATTTACGATAGCGCCTGTGTCCCTGCAGCTGCGACATTGTGGTCTGTTGGCACAGAAGAACCGCTGCATCTTTATGATACTTCATGGGTTCGTTTGCTTGGGTTGAGGAATCTTGTGCGAGAGCAGTTTGATTCACCTTTGGCTAAGGACCTTATTATGGGGTTGGAATGTGTCGAAATTAGTTATTCGGCACGGTCTTCCGGTTTACTGCCGCCAAACAAGGTGTTTTTGCTGGCTGGCTGGATTCTTAGTTGTCTAGGCAGGGATCCAGAAGGGGTGTCTTTTGCAGACGGAGAGTATAAGTGGACTGACGGGTTTACCATTCGCCTAATTTCGGTCGAGGGAGGAAGTTCCGCTCGCAGTGTTCAGCAGGTTTTGTTTAAAGGGCACCATCCAGTTCACTCTTACTTAATGTCTCTAAAGATTAGTTCGGAGGATGCGGAGAAAGGCTTTGCCTATAATGTGGCCTGTGAGAATCTCGATAGTAAGGAAATTCTTTTTTCCGGGCGATCGTTTCAGGAGGAGCCTATGCTACTTCGCGAGATAATCACTTGCGTGCAGGATGACAATACGTATTCGAGCTACAGGGCAGCCGATTTGTTGGCGATGCAGTTAGCTGATTTTTATATCTAATATACTCTCGCACTTGTTCTCACGGACAATGTACGGACGCTTTACTACTGCAGCCAGGGCAATTCAAGCTCAAGTTCTTCAACCATGCTTTTTACGCTCATTCCTGGCGGAGCGAGGATTACGCCGCTGCCGGTCTCTTCTGCCAGAAGAGCCATCATTTCGTCTTCATCGCCGGTATAATCCACACTCTTTATTCGCGGAGAACCCAGGAGTGGCAGACAGTCGAGAATATCCTCAACCTGTGTGACGACAAAAAGTAGTCGGTGCCCTTTGACATCAACCGCGGACGGTTCATTGTCACGGTAGGGGATGTAATAAGTGCTCATATAGGTACTCTCCGTCGATCGAGAAATTAATTCTGCTGATAAAATTTTGATGAAGAGAGGAGAGCGAAGTGATGTAATTTAAAGACTCGTTTGATTAACAAATCTGTTAATTTTATAACAGATTTGTCTCAGCTGTTGGCCTGAGCAACATAGCTGCCGACCCTGGACAAGGATTTTGATGCCGCTGTGCCGTAGTAATACAAGACCACAACTAGTACGGCAGAAACGAGGCTGGCCAGGAAGATATACTCCATTAGGGTATTGCCGCGTTCCTCACAGATTTGTTTTTTCAGATTTGCCATTAAGTAGTCTGTTTTTAAACTTAGCGGTTGTTTTTCTGGATAGAAAATTTCAACCAGAATCATTCCACGGGTTACCCTCACGGGCAACTGTTATTTTGACGCTTGTTAACTTGTCATTGAGCAGTATTTCTACGTTCTATTAGATGGAGAAAAGCGTCTGGCTCGCATTTTGTGGTCAATCCGTTCGTTTACTCCTGCTGGAATATGGCATCGGTAGAGTTGAGGAGCTACTTTACAATAAACGTCCATTTATCTTCTATCCTATTTCGAAAAAGGAAGAAATTTGCCTCTTTGGGCTGAATACCTTTTGGAATTATCCTTGTTTGTTTTTTTATTTGCTCTGGGTTGATGAACTATTCGAAGTGTTAGGAATTTGGGAGATGTTAGCGAGCTACGCTCGCCAAATTTCCGCAGAATTTATTTATATGGAGTAATCGTATCTAGTTTTTGACCGGCCTGCTTGGTTTTCCAATTTGGCACCGTTCAAATCAGGCACAGGCTAGTCTGAGAAGGTGAGATACCCCTCCCACCATGAATTTCCCGACGCCGTCGCCACCAATGTGAGCGGGAGGGGTATACTGGTTATCTGGTCGCTGCTCCGCAGCTCCAATTATACTGCTCGAGATTAAGGTGTTAAGGATCGGGGAAATTAAAGTGCGAGCAGTATATTTCACAAAAATACTTCTTAAGTTGTTTTTAGGAAGTGACGTGTACTACTCTGGCAGAGTGGAAATTTGTACTCGAGGGCAACAAAGCATAGCTGATATTCGCAGCAGGAGAATAGTATGCTGGAGACAGGATTGGAAAAGAAAATATTACCTGGGTCGCAGGAAACGATACCTGCAGCAATATCCGATATTGGTTGTGAAAGAGAGATCAATGAGGACAGGTATGCAGTAATCGATTCACCTGCCGGTCGGGCTTGGGTTGTTTGTGATGGAATGGGTGGCGTTAGCGGTGGAGATCTTGCGGCGGAACTGGCGATTAAGGCGATTCGCCGGGCGCTTGAAGGGCGTGATTTTGAATCACCTGAGCCGGCTGTGCGTGCCGCCATTGAAGAAGCCAATCGAGTGATCGTGCTTCGTCGGCAGAATCCGGCATTTGCCAGTATGGGTACAACAGTGGCTGGGGTGATTACCCAAGGGAACCATTGGGTGATAGCACACGCTGGAGATTCCAGAGTTTATCTGGTTCGCGGAGGGGCGATACAGCAGCTGACCAAAGATCATACATATGTTCAGGAGCTCGTGGATAAGGGCCTGATTGCAAAAGAGGAGGCGATGTCTCATCCGCAGGCACATGTTTTGACAAGGTGCCTTGGGGCCGGGCCACAGTTGTCGCTTGATGTGAAACATTTATGGTGTTGGGAGTCGAGCGAAGAAGTGTCCGAAGACAAGATTGTTATTTGCTCTGACGGATTATACAGCCTGGTCGATGATTGGGAAATCGCTGAGGCTGTGGCTAATGGTTCGCCTCAGGATAGTTGTGTTTCGCTTGTAGAGATGGCCAGAGGGCGTGGAGGTTATGACAACATTACCGTTGCGGTGCTTCCAGTCCCAGGTGAGCTCCGCGATGAAGACCCAGGCTATAGGACTGAGTCTCCGTATGAGGATTTAAAACGTAGAGCACTTGTTGAGACCGGTAAGGTATCATCCTCTGAACTTGCGGCTCAATTGGTGAAGCAGCTATTTATGATGTTGATTCTTATGTTGATTGGCAGTTTTGCAACGTTGCTGGTGATGATTTTTCAGTCGGTTGGTTGATAAAGGTTAACTAAAAGTAGAGATGGAGGAGAGAGACATGAGCGAGGAAAAGCCCCTATTTTCCGAAAGTGATTCCGGACGACATGAGGAGGTTAAGCCGAGAAGTGCAGCTGGTTCAAGAGCGAAAAATCAGACAGTGATGTTGACGCCGGAAATGACGGGTCAGGTCCGCGCAATGTTGAACCGTGACCCTGATTCGTCGGCGGCGATTAACCAGGTTATGTCCGCTGCTTCCTGGGAGAGGCCGGGTCAGGCGGCGGCCCCGGTTGTTCCGCGCTCTGATGCAAGTGGGCAGTCTATAACTCAGGAACATCCATCTCGGGTGCCGGTCCCCCCCTATGTCGCTCCCTCAAGGCAGGTTTCTCCGGTTCAGGTAGCGGTTGCTCCGCCTGTTGTCGGTGTGGGTACTGGTGTGTTTGCGCAAGGCATGAGGACTGAGGGCATTCAGGTTATTGCACATGGTAAGTCCTCTCGTCTTGTCGGTTTTTTGGTTAGTTATGATTCCGATGAAGATGGGGAACTTTGTCCATTGAGGTTTGGACGTTGGTTGGTGTCATCGCAAGCTGTGGATCAGGGAAGTTATATATTGATTGAAGAGGAAACAATATCTCCACTTCATGCGATTATTCGTGTTGGAAAAGATGGACGGATTCAGGTTCTCGATCAACTTTCCGAATATGGTACGGCAGTGACCAAGGCGGGGGAGGATGAAGAGGAAGAGATCAGTGGTGCCATGGTCGAAGTTCATCATGGTGATATTGTTCGTTTTGGGAAACGGCGATTCGTTGTGGTGATTATTCCTACGACATCGGAATAGAGGCAGGCAGAGCTCAACGGAGTGTCTTTGGGCAGGGACTGAACTATTAGCGGAGCGTATCGTTCTATATGAGCGGAGAGCATTTTCTAAATTTACAGCCAGGTACGGTGGTGAATGGCCGCTATGAGGTGGTCAAGTGCCTGGGTGCCGGTAGTATGGGCATGGTTTACGCCTGTCGCCACCGGGAGCTTTCTGGTCGTTTGGTGGCGATGAAAGTGCTTTTCTCTGAAGTCGCCAATGATGAAACGGCACGTAAACGTTTTGAGAACGAAATATTTGCCTCGTATGAGGTGAACCATCCCAATGTTGTTAGAGCCTATGAATACTTTATTGATGGAGATCTGATCGCATTCACAATGGAGTATATCGGGGGAGGGGATCTGGCGGAAAGGCTGGAGCGTGATGAGCCCATGCCTGTAGACAAGGTGGCACGAATGCTGCGGCAGATGTGTTCGGGTGTCGATACGATTCACAAGGCAGGTATAATCCATCGTGACTTGAAGCCTGAAAACATTCTTTTGACAACGAACGATGACATCAAAATTACGGATTTTGGTATCGCGCGCACCGGGATAGTTCGAAATCTGACTCAGGATGGGGGACTTGTTGGCACAGTAGATTATGTCAGTCCTGAATATCTGGAGCGAGGTCAGGTAGACTGTCGTTCTGATATTTATGCTTTAGGGGTCCTTGCTTATGAGATGATTACCAAGGAACCTCCATTTCGTGGTGAGAGTGTGATTCAGACGATGACAATGCGACTTCGTTCTGACCCCGTGGCACCGATTGTTTTGCGACCGGAGTGTCCTGTCGCACTGAGTAATATTGTTCTCAAAGCATTGGCGCGTGATCCTGAAAGGCGTTATCAGACGGCAGAAGAAATGTTTGTCGATTTGGATCGTATGATAAATGCACCATCCGCGACAGATATAGCTGTCCCTGTGGAGGGCGTGGCGCTGCGCTTTGCATCATCAGCCACAACAGGAGATGCGCAGTCTTCACGTATTGAAAAAACTGTAGCCGAGAGACCAAAAAACAAATCTGAAGGGGGTTCTTCATCTTTACTTGAGGCGCTGTGGGACGGATCGGTCGATAGTGATGATGTAGAGTCGGGAACGGACAGCTTCTCTGACTTCGATAAGGGGGATGAATCTCTCGCGAACATAGGGGGATCTGAGGCATTGTCTGCTCCTGCGCCAAGTCTTGATCCACTGCTTGGTTCTGGTGGAGGAACAAGGAGCTACATAACGCCTTCAAGTGCGGCCGTGCCCCTCCGAGCGGAGCCTGTGATTGTTTACTCGGGAGGTGCCTCTCATCAACGGTCAGAAATAGGGAAGTCCTCAGAACGCAAGGTGACAATTGCCGACTCGTATATCAGTTCTCAACGCTTGCAGCAGCTGAAGAGGGAGAATTTCCAAGCGGATGGATTGTTTGGGGTCGGGTTGCGTTTTGCGTTGGTTGTTATGCTCGGATTCATGGCAGGTTTTGTCTTCTTGAGATTCGCAAATCCTGGTTTGATGGGGCTTGGTAGAGATCGGGGCGTTCCCATGGATGAGCATGGCGTCGATGATGTGCGGCTTTTGGATTTATCTCAGCAGCGATGATCATGAGCGGCTGAATATGCGGACGGCAAATTAGCGAGAATTTTTATCGGCTTATTTGGAGTCTTTTTTATCTGCAGGCCGGGCGAATCCTTGTTATTGCTGAATGTGCGTAGCCCAATTGCTTGTTGCTGCATTTTTTTGTGACGTTGTCAGATTTGCCGCATCTTAAATTCGGTAACATGGAAAAACATTACTTGGACTTATATGAAGCTACTGATTGTTGATAATACAGCAGAGGGACAGTCACGTTGCGCCAGACGCATTGAGTCGTTCCATCAGAGTGATGTGGAGATGCTTGATTTGCGTGTGAAGCTTGTCTTAGGCAAGGATTTGTTGCAGTCACTGGATGAGGCGGATGTTCTCGTACTAGGGTCTGGTCTGGGAGAAGAAGGGGCAACGTTAGCTCGTAATGCGCTTAACCGTATGCCATGGCTTCATGTAATCATGTATGTTTCAGAAGTAGCCTATTCGGGCGGCGCCTTTCGGTCGGCTCACGCTGCTGGTGTTCGAAAGGTCTTGCCGGATAATGCCTCACCCCTTGACTTGCTTCAGGAGCTGGTAGCTATTTTTCAGGAGTTTCGCCGGGAAGGGCGAGTACGAGAGGGGCGTGTCGTCTGTGTTGCTCATGCAAAAGGTGGTACAGGTGCAACCAGTATTTGTGCAGCTTTGGCGGAAGTTTGTAGTGTTCATCGGCGGCGTTCCATGCTCTGGGACCTTGATGTTGAAACAAGGGATCTTTGTCGGGCGTTGACGGTTACTGGGCCGACCGCAAAGGTAGTAAGTAGTTGGGTAAATGGTACCAGAGAAATTAATCGGGACAGTTTGCAGGATGCGCTGATACCGGTAAGTCAGGATGTTTCAGTGCTCATGCCGCCGGACAGTATGGCGGAAGCGATGGATTTGGTGTGTCACACTGACGGGATTGAGATTTGCCAAAATATACTTGATATCGCTCGGGTAGTGCATGATGTGATTCTTATTGACACGGGAGGTCGCATTGGACCGGCCACGGGTGCTTTGATGCGGGCCGCGGATGAGGTCGTTGTTGTCATTGATGACACCATTCTTGGTCTTACTGCGCTTGATTTATTTTTGAGTTACGCCAAGGCTCTTGTTTTGGGGCCAGAGCGACTAAGTTTTGTTGTGAATGGTTATACGGGTGAAATGTTGGCGCTTTCTCAGATTGAGGCTGAACTTGAACCAGCCCATCATTTAGGTGAGAAGCCTTGGAGCCTTCCGCAAGTGCCACTTGACCCAAAAGCTGTGCTTTGGCCGGGTAGTGGACGGACGTTATATAGTATCGGTCAGCGTTCCACTCGTGCTGCCCTTGAGGGGATCGCCCGTCAGCTTCAGCTGATTCCGGATAGTGGTGCCTCTGCTTATTCAGATGATGTACAACGTTCTTCCTGGTGGGAGAAGCTGAGGAGTCGTAAGGCTGAGTTCCCCACAGGAGGGGGGAGATATGGGGGTGAAGGGTCATTTGGTAACGAGGAAGGTTAAAAAAAGAGGCTAGTGGGAGAAAAGTTCCTGTGCTAGCGTAAAAAAAGCTAAAGAAAATTTTAGTTATAGCCGAAGAATGCTCTGGGTGTTTTCGGGGTTTTTCGTGGCTCGGTGCCCTTCGGGGCTTTTGTGTGGATAGTCCCGCAACTGGTTTCCGGGAGCGGTCAGTCAAAAAGGGAAAGAAAATGGAAAAAGAAATGGTAAATGTAGTTGAGAAGACAGAGGAAAAGGAAGAAGGCGCATCGATGGTTGAGTATGTGCTGATGGCTGCTCTAGTATCAGTTGTGGCAATTACTGCGATTACTTTCCTCGGTCAGCAGACCAGCAAAACATTCAGCCGTATTGGTTCGGATGTTGAGGCGGCTAACAACACATAATATTTCAGATGAGTTGATAAAAAACAGGGCTTCGGCCCTGTTTTTTTGTTTGCACTGCTCGCACTTTAGTTTTTCCGATCCACAACACCTCATTCCCGAGCAGTATATTGGTCTTCGGTCGCATCCGCTGGCGCGGCTGCTTCGATATACCGCCTCAAAAAACAGCATAAGCTCTCGTCTCTCATATTCTCAGTAATCCTGAAAGTTTGTTCTGCCCATACCCATTCATATTTGCACCATTAAACATCCTTGCCGCGTCTAAATAAACACTGGGAACGGTATTTTCGGGATGCTGATACGGCATTTCGCCACCGATAGCCCATGGGAATGAATTTTGCTCAAAAGTAAGAATAAGCAAAATATCGTTTAAGTTTGTTGGCAGACAATGCCGATTTTCAGAATAGTGATGATAACCGACCAACGCAGAAAATAGATCGAGTTGAACTATATACTGTTCTGTTAAGGTCAATTTTGGGGAAAGGATACAATGGCAACGGCATCTCGTTTTGGCGCAAGTCCTTCACGGAGCGGTTATAACAGCAAGGTTCGCCTGTTGATAGCTAGTCTTCTTGGGGTGATTGTCATTCTTGTCGGTACAATCGTGTACGTGATTAATCAGATGGCGGCGCCCAAACCGGAGACGGCACCTGAAGTAGCTGCGACACCGGTAGAGGACTCGGGCCCATTAAAAAATATGGTTAAGATAGTTGTCGCTGCACAACGAATCGAAGAAGGGCAAAAGATAACTCCGGATATGCTGGGTGTTCGTGAAGAAGATTTTTCACGTATGCCTTCCGGTGCCTGGAGAGACATAAATATGCAACATCTGATTGGCAAGTATGCAACGGCGATGATTGCAGCGAATATGCCGATTCTGAAAGAACAACTGGCAGATGCGCCACCGTCTCAAGATTTGGAAATACCGGCGGGTTACCGAGCTGTGACTATTACAGTGGATGCCAGAACAGGAGTTGAAGGTTGGGCTAAGCCAAACAGTCGAGTCGATGTAAACTGGACTTTTGTCGATTCTGACAAGAAGACAAAGGTCCACACAATTGTAAGATTCGTTAAAATTCTTTCGGTGGGTGGTGCAACCAATTCTCCGGGTCAGAAGGCTGCAGTTGGTAGTAATCAACCGACAACTGTGACGTTGCTTGTCACAGAAGAAGATGCAAGAAAAATTGAGCTTGCCAGAAATCTTGGATCGCTTTCATTGGCGTTAGTAGGCAATACCGAAACGCCCTCAGGATTCAATTCTGACGCTCCGTCTACTATTGATGATATTCTCGGTAAAAAAGCTGAAAGTGGTATCACTGAAGATGATATTGATGGAGTTGTTTACCTGCCTGATCCTGATACAGGAAAGCAAATTAAAATGATTTTGGTGAATGGGAAATGGGTTAGAGACAAGTCATACTGAGTGACGATGGATAATAAATGAGGCTGAACGCTCAGCCTCATTTGCATTATCACCTCTTGGTCAGTGAAATCACATAAGGTTGTAGTTAAGGAATTTGTATGAGCACAAACGATAGTTCAAGTCTCCGAGGGCTTTTTTCGACAAGGGACAAGCAGGGCGAAGCTGAAGTCAAACCGACCAGGGAGTCGGAAGTTAACCAGACTTCAAGTTCTGCCGATTCGGAATCTCAGGTTGTTTCTGCAAATAATTCAAATCGGGCGGTTCAGGCAAGGAATGCTTCACGAGCCAAACTTTCCGATGTCGCGAAAATGGTGATGCGGGAGGCGAGAAAGGAGCTCGGAAGTCATGATATGCAGTCTGCCGGTGGGGACATTTCTGAGTCAGCGATTGCTCAGGCGGTAGACCGAGTCTGTAAAAAACGAGTGCTTTCCATAAACGATATTACTCGTGCGGATGTCATTGTCCACCTGAAACGAGACCTTTTGGGGTGGGGTGTTCTTCAGCCACTGATCGATAACCCTGAAGTAACTGATATTCATTGTTATGACCATCAGACTGTAGTTTTACAGCGAGGGAAGATAAGTGAGACAACAGGGCTTCACTGGCCGACAGCCGAAGCGTATGCCACATTTATTGACCGAATCTTATTTCGTTTAGGTAAGAGTCTTTCAACTCAACAACACACAGTTGACGCTTCGTTTCCTGATGGTAAACGAGTCTGCGCTGTACATCAGAGTGTATGTGGGGCGCGTGGTCCTCTTCTAACTATCCGTGTTCCTCGAATTCAGGAGGTAACTCTTGAGAGCCTTGTGGCCTATCAGGTTGCGCCACCATTAATCGTTAATTATCTGGCCGCATTGATTCGTACCTGTGAGCATACATTTATGGTTGCAGGTGAAACTGGCACAGGGAAAACGACCTTGATGCGCTGTCTTGGAACCCAGTTTCGACCGGACGAGTCGGTAATTGGCGTTGAAGATACTCCGGAGTTGAACTACCAGCATCCTTACTACAGGAGTTTGGTTTCCCGTTATGCGAACACTGAAGGAGTTGGTGAAGTCACACTGCAGGAACATATCAAAACAACTCTGCGGCTCTGTCCCTCCCGGGTGATTCTTGGGGAGATGCGTAGCCCAGAAGCAGCTGAAGCCTTCCTTGAATCTGCCCAGACAGGGCACTGCGGTATGTCGACGGTGCATGCGCGTAATGCTCGAGAGACTTTGACCCGTTTGGAGAGTTTACTAGGCCGGGCACAGCGAGGTGTGAATATTGATATCATACGTCAGCAGATTGCTCTTGCCATGTCAGTGGTAATTTGGATGACGAGAGAAAAGTCGACAGGTCGGGTCCGTTTGGCTGAGGTTATTGAAGTTGGTAATTTTGTTGAGGGCAACATTCAGGTGCGACCTATGTTCAAGTTGGTCGAAGAAGGAGAAAATCCAAGGTGGGAAGTTCAGTCTTGGTCGAGTACGTTTGAAGAAGTGCTGCAAGGTGCTGGGATATTCTTGGGTAGCGCCCCACAATTTCTTTCGTTTTCTCATTTACCTTCAGCTAATCGCGGTGAAGGTGGAAGGTAGAACTTTTATGCTCGAACACCATGGTTATCTGCGGTTTTGATTGATGGATATTTAAAAGGGGGAAGAATGAGTATCGGATTAATTGCCATCCTTTTGCTTGGGCTTGCCGCAGTTATTGGGGTGATGGTTGTACTTATTGCTATTGGCAACGGACAAAGCATGGGCATAGGTGGTTCTTCTGCCGCGAGTGAGAATCTTCGCAACATGGTTCGGGCGCAGAGAGCGTCAATGAAGCCAGGAGAGGAGAAAAAGTTTCGTGCGGGGGAGCTTGCGGTAGCGGCCGCAGCTGAATCCAATGTTGTGGCAAAGAAGACATCCAGTACCGGGAAGTTGGCGGTCGAAAGGCAGCTGCGTTACGCTCATCTTCCCATTTCGGCGAGCCATTTTTATATCTTTCGTTTTGTTGTGTCGGTGATTCCACTAATTTTTGCCGCCCTGAAGGCTCCAGAAGCATTGCAATTCCAATTGATGTTTCTTTTTGGGGTTATTCCATGGATTATGTCTAACACCGCCTTAAGTTACCTCGTTAACCGCCGTGTGAATATGTTTGACGCGGATTATCCCGTATTGCTCATGTCGTTTGTAAGTTTGCTTAAAACAGGCATGAATACCATTACCGGCCTTGAGGCGGCTGCTAAGGGGCTGGATGAAACCTCGTTAGTTCGTGCCGAAGTGATGTTGTTGGTTGAGCGACTAAAATTAGGATTGACCGAGGACCAGGCTGTTAATGCATTTGGTGAAGATATTGCCCACCCAGAGTTAGATCTATTTGTTCAGAGTTTATTGCTTAGTCGTCGTGTTGGCGGTCAGCTTTCTGCAACTTTGGAGCGGCTGGCGCGTCAGGTGAGGAAACGACAACAGTTTCGTAAGCAGGCAGTTGCTGCAGTAGGGATGGAAAGATCCTCTATTGTATTTATTGCTTCCATTATGAGTGGATTGCTTGGATTTATAACTTATCGTTCGCCTGAGCTACTGTTGGGGGCACTAAATGATCCTTTAGGAATGTCGATCGTCGGTTGGGCAATCGTAACAATTGTTCTTGGTTTTCTCTGGTCTCGATCGGTTACTAACATCAAAATTTGAACTTTTACCTTCGCGGAGCGCGTCAATGAATACTTTTTTGATTGTTGGGTTGTCGATTGTTGGTCTTGTTTTGATCCTGGCGATTGCGTTTGTTTTGTTGAGGCCAGGTGAACTGAACTCGAACCAGCTCCGTAGTCTTCTCGGCAATGACGATAATGCCTTTGAACAGGCATTGTCGTCAAAAGAGAAAATGGCCCAAGAAGAGTACGTTGACAGTATCAAAAAAGCTTCGGGCGTCTCCCAGGCCAAGGCGGGACAAGAAGATTTAAGTACCCTGTTGTTTAAGGCGGGCTACTTTTCATCTGATGCAAAGACACGCTTCAGACTTTTTTCGATAATAGCCATGGTGATCATGCCCATAATTTTGTTCGCACTTGCTGCGTTTTTGTTGAAAGATCTAAAATTGGGAGCAGTGTTTGCTCTTTTGGGTCTTGTTATTGGTTATTCATTGCCTAGCTCATATTTACAGCGAGTCATCACGCGTCGGCAGGAGGATTTAATGTACTACCTACCTCTGGTGATAGAGCAGATTTCCATTGGCGTCAGTAGTGCACTTGATATTGGGCCTTGTATTGCAATGATCGTTGAAACATCGAACGATCGGGATTCACATAACCCAGTGACCGAAATGTTTGTGCATGTTGAGAAGTTAATCAGGTCTGGTCTTAATCTCGAGGATGCACTTGTTGAAGTCGGTCAGTTAAGCGGAATGAATGAAATCAAGCATGCTTTTATGTTTCTGTCTCAGTGCGCTCGTCATGGTGGTGAGTTGTCCAAGCAACTTCAAGAACTGGCAGATGCGGTGATGGTGCAGAAACAGGTTAAGGTTGAGGATCGTATCGCACGACTACCGGTAAAAGCGACAGGGCCATTAGGGATGGTATTTATTGGCTTTTTGATGTTGTTACTTGCAGGTCTCTTCACTCGTCTGAAAGTTGCACTTACTGCAATGCAGTAGTGTAGTCGCGTAGTGAGTGAAATTGCGTGTTAACAATTGGAGGTGAATTATCGAAGTGATCACCTTCGAATATAGTTATCAAGTTTTGTTTGTTGTGAATATTTGTCGGAGTCGATATCCGACCGGACAAGATAACCACGATGAAGATGTATAAGGTGCAGGCCAATCTCTGAGAGGCATGGGAGTTAAAAGCCTTGAACTTCCAAACAAATTTACCGTCACCACATCGTGAGGTGAATTTGTTTGGAAATTCAAGGCGTTCTGACAGTGTCTGTCAGGTTAAGTCTGGGCTGGTACAAATAATTAACTGGGACCGCTTTGATTACTTTTACAGAGATACGCAATCTGGGCAGTTATTTCACAAATCAGCCTGGTTTGCGGTTCTCAATGCCTCTTTTTTTGTCGGGGTTCTTTCTCGTCGTCCTGGCGTTGTTTTTTCTTCCGATACCCCCTCGATTGCTCGATTTTCTTATTGCAACAAATCTTTTTCTGTCTTTGCTAATTTTTTATCGCGCTCTGTTTCTTGAGGGATTTTCCGGGTTGACCTCCTTTCCTATTGTGTTGCTCAGCGCAACTTTGTATCGCCTGGCGCTGAATATTTCCTCAACCAGACTGATACTGACAGACGGGGTAAAAGGTCCAGGTGCTGCGGGTCAGATTATCGAATCGGTCGGATTTGTTGTCGTCCGCGGGGACTTTTGGGTAGGAATAATCCTGTTTTCAATTATTGCGCTTGTTAACTATCTGGTTATTGCTCGTGGCGCAGCTCGAGTGTCTGAGGTTGCCGCACGGTTCGCCTTGGACGCACTGCCAGGTCGTCAGATGGCAATTGATTCTGATCGATCAGCGGGGATAATTACGGCGTATCGTGCCAGCCAAGAGAGGGAAAAACTGGATGTAGAATCAAGATTTTTTGGTGCTATGGATGGCGCGATGAAGTTCGTGCAGGGTGATGCTATTGCCGGATTTTTGATTACATTCATAAATTCATTTGCTGGTGTTGGATTGGGAATTTCCAGAGGGATGGATTTTAGCCAGTCGGTAAATACTTTTGGTATTCTTACGGTGGGAGATGGTCTTGTCACATTGATCCCATCGTTACTGGTTGCGGTTGGTGCGGGATTTGTTGTCAGTCGAGTGAATAATAGCGTTGGTGGGGGTTATACCGGATTGCAGTTGTTTTACGACCCTCGTGCTGTTGTTATGGCGGGGTTTGCGCTTCTATGTCTAATATTGCTGCCCGGATTACCGATTATGCCATTTGCTCTGGTCTTGGGGGTTGTGCTTATTGGTGTGCGTAGTCTTCGTAAGGTTGAATCAATTAAGCGAGATATTGGTTTGGTCGGGGTATCTGGTTCTGATCGAACTATATCGTGTCGAGTTTCATCGTCTCTTTGGAATGCCGGACAGTATTCTGCTGAATGCAATCGATTGTATCCGGCAATACAGCGTGAGTTCCTCAACGAGGTGGGTATTCCGCTGCCTGCCCTGGAGCTTGTAAAAGATGATACTGTTCCTGACGGGTATGTTTCGATATCTGTAGGAGGTGGAGCGTGGGTGAGGAGGTTCGCTGATGAGAGGGAAACAACTGTGATGGTGGCGCCGCAGTTGTTGCGAGCGATAGGGGCACAATTAACAACCTATATTTCCTATCCGCTAAAAGGCTATCTGCTGGCTAAGGTCAGTGACCGTGTCATGAGCAATCTCCCTGCCGACCTCTGTTTGTCTTCATTGGAGGTATCCCTTCAGAGTATCAAAGAGGACTATCTTTTCTTTCTGCGCAACTCGATTGGTTATGACGATGTTAATAACTATTTAAGCGCATATGAAACGCACGCATCATTTAGTGTGAACAGGTTGCGTGCGGATGAACTGTGTACACGTGGTGAATTACTTTTATTAATAAGAAGGTTGTTGATGGACGGAGTTCCTCTGGTTCAAGGAGGCCTGATTCTTGATGCTATTGTGATGGCACTCGAAAATTCGGATTCTCGTGAATTTCAAACGGATAGTCAGTCTCTTTACTTTGCGGTTCGGTCAGGGGTTATTCCGCTCATTCTTGAGGCGTTGTCGTATGCGGCCGAGCCGCTTTCGGTTATAATTGTTGGCCCTGAAGTAGAAGATGAGCTCATACAGAATTATGAGATGAGTGAGGGTAGGATGCAATTGTCACTTCCCTCTAGCCCCGTTAAGAAAATACTGTCTCGTGATTTTGATCGAGTTATTAGACCGGTTATTGAGAGAACCTCCAGCTCGCTGGTGGTTGTCATTGCGGAAGAATTGGTATCTTTGCTTGCAGGATATATCGCAGTCACATTTCGCGTTTTTGGTCGGGTAATGGTGATATCTCCAAAAGAGGCAAACTCGCTAGGTATATATGAGGTTGTGACAGTAGTGCACAGGTCTGAGTCGCCACACTCAATTGGGCGCAAAATACCACAAGATATTTCAAGTGTAGCAGGCTATGAGCTGGGGGCACGCAGCGATAGCTGAATTGCCAATTAATTTCAGGAGCGGATGATGGCTGAGCAAAAAACATCAATTCTAGACGATAATGATTTTCGTGATGCGTTTGATTTGTTCAAACCAACAGCGGGCTCACCAGTGGCGCAGAGTTATGATATCGCGGAAAAATCCAGTGGGCGTAAGGGGCTTTTGTGGCGGTTTCGTACTTCTTCCGGGCCTGAGGAGAGTGAACGTTTTCTCAAGAGAATGATACTGGTGTCTGGTTTTGAAGATGGAGTTCCGGAAATTCTTTATCATGGTGTCGATGGACTAGGGCATTGTGTTGTTGCGCAGACCGCAAAAGAGGGCACAGCAAGTATACTTTCGGTAATGTCATCTGAAGAAGTGGTGGATCTCTTTCGTCAGCTTGTTCTTCTTGTATCGCGATTTCATCGGCATGGGGTGACAGTTGGTCTGTTAGAAGCGTCATCGTTTGTTATAGATGGGACCGGTGAACCACAGCTTCAGTGGTTGATGGGGCCTCGCAAGATAGGAAAGGCACTTCTCGAGAAATGTATGAGCGAGGGAAGTGAATTTGTTCACTATCGTTCTCCAGAAGAGAGAGTCGGTATGATGGGTGATATGAGGTCTGATATCTACGCATTGGGAGTTTTAGGATATCGAATGCTGTCTGGCACTTATCCTTTTCTTGCTGATACCATATCAGAGGATATGAGGCCCCAACAGCTTGAATCACCTTCTTCGGCGTTGTTGTCGGTTAGACCGTGGGTGGACGAGATTGTCTGGAAGTGTCTTCAGCATTCTTCTCGTGATCGATTTCAGAATGCCGAAGAAATGTTGAATGCAATTGACGATGGATTGTCCAATGGTGTGGTCTCCGGGATAACTACTGGCTGGAAGCAAAGTAAGGTAGTTGTCCGTGTAGAAGGTGCGGGTAAGTCTAAACCCAAAAATGGCCAGGATGGAGCACAATATGACGGTAAGCGTGCTATTTATGCAAGGGGGTCCACTGACCTTGGTCAAACACGAAAGCGTGATGCAGCGTCGGGTAGCAACGTTGAGTTCGGAGCAAGGAATTGGAAGCTGCTAGCCTTATTTGCCGCAGCTGTATTTTTGGCTGTTTTGCTGGTTGTAGTTGCTACGTCTCTGCAAAAATCACCCGAAAAAAGTGGTCTGGACGTTCTAATTGAAACACTTGGACCAGATGTTCGTTTAGCGGCGGTGAAATTAATTGATAGTGAGACTTCAGCTGAAGATAAAGATATCTTGATAGCGGAGATTGGCGCTAGCGACGATACTGGTGCAATGAACTTCCTGAGTGCCTGGTCCGCATCTCCAGATGGTTCTCATTATCGAAATAAAATTGAATCTTCACTTCTGGAGCGTCTTGAGAGTAGTGGTTGCAAAAGGACGGCAGAACAGTTGAGGCAGTGGCAGCGGGATCAGTATGGGTATGTCTATGACAAAGCGCAGCTTCGGCTGAGTTTTTCACTTGGTCGCTCATGTGACAATCGTTTGCCGCTTGAGTTCCGTGTTCGAGAGCTTGACAATCTCAGAGAATCAAATCGTAGCTTTGCATTGCGCCTTGTCGGTGCTTTGGCTCTGGATGGGATTGATGGTGAAGAGTATATACCTGTTTTACGTAGATTTCTCTCTGATACGATTCCGATAAGTGAACTTGATGGCAAATCTCTTCCGGCGATGGTTCTGGCTTCTAATGATTTGGCAATTGCTTTTGGTGAAGAGGCAATGTCGCAAGTATCCGAACTAAATAATTCCGAGTTACGCTGGTTGATTGTTAGAACAGCAGAAATTCGCTCTTTATACTTCAAAAAACTTGTAAACGTGTTTGCCAATAAGGAGGAATTGCCTCCATTTCAGAAGCTTTTTCTTAAAATGATTGATGGGGGAGATAATGGCGAACCAGTTACACCGGAATTGCAGCTGTCCCTGGCGCGTGCAGCTTTTGGTCGCCTCCTCGATGACGATGTGAAAGCTTTGGCTAATTGGTACTCGCTTGATGCTGAAAAAGCATTATGTGCTGCATCGGCCATTGCTTCGGATCCGGGTCTTTCATTGTTTGCTTTTGAATCATTGGCAGGACGCTCCGTGATTCAGGAGCCGGGAAAGAGTCTTGTCGCCTGGGGCAAGAGGGGGGCATGGGAGAAAAGGCAGAGAATTGCAAAGCCGGTTGGTATTTTATGTCTTTATGATATCGCGAGCGAAAGTCAGATTAATTATGCTCTTGATGAGATTATGCCTATTGCCGGCCAGGGGGTCTTTTTTGAGACTCTCAAGGAGAGTAAGATACCGAAATTACACCTGAAAGCCGTTGAACGATTTGGCCAGATGTTGCCTTCTGCAGACTTGCTTGACATGTTGCATGGAGAGAATCCGGAGCTGAAGAAGCTGGCTCTCCGCTCACTTGCCGGAAGGAATGAAGTTCAGGTTTTGAGGCTTATTCTACGTGCTTATGAGAAAGAAGATAGTGAAGAAATTCGTGAACTATACCGAAAGTATCATTGGGTGACAGCACGATAGCGAATTGGAGATTTAACTTTGTTTGCACTTGAGATTGATTTTCATGACGGCGTTAGCGCCCGAGAGGTGATGATGGTGCGTAGGCCATTTGCTATTGTGGGCGGGAGTGAGTCCGCGCATGTAGTGATCGAAGGCACCAGTGGTTTGAATGAAATTCGGTTTACGAGAGGGCTCGACGGAAGTTTTCGTTGTGAGTATTTGCGTGGAGGAATTGTTCAGGGGACCATGACTGAGGTTATCACTGGTTCAGGGGTTTTTAGAATTGGGGAGGTCAGCTTGCGGTTAACTGCTTTAGATTCTGACTTACGCAATGACCCTGAGCTGCCTCCGGATGTGGCTGCAATAAACGTCCTTCGTCGTGCCCTTGCTTTCCCGAGCCCCAAATTTCCGGCACTGGTTGTTCTTGGGAAAAATCCAATAGTCTATTCGTTTGCGTCGGACGATATTGTTCTTGTTGGACGTTCGAGACGCTGTGGCCTTCGACTTGATTCGGCAGGAGTTTCAAGTGAGCACGCTCAAGTAGGGTACGATAACGGGATGTTTTGGGTGGAGGACCTTGGAAGCACTAACGGAACTTATATTTCAGGAAAGCTGATTGCGGGAAGACAGTATCTGCCAGTGGGAGAGTTTGTGCAGATAGGTGGCGATTGTTTTCTTGCCGGAGTGTCACAAGAGTTGGAATACGAGCAGGTGACAAGACAAGCCAATCAGCAAATTGCGAACATTCCGGAAGTCTCTGCTGATTATCCACGCATATTGACGATGTCGGAACATGTGCAGCCGCGTCAACTAAAGGTTGGCAAGAAGAAAAGGGTTACAGTAGGTAGAGATTCGGGTAGTGACTTATGGGTTTCAGCAAGTCATGTGTCATTCAATCATTTGGAGATATTTTACAACTCACAATCTGCCTCTGCGGTTACTGATACCAGTTCCAACGGAACTTATCTAAACGGTATGCGATTGCCTCGTGGCGAATCATATGCGTTGCCTCCCGGGCCGGTGGAAATTGATCTGCAGGGGGGAATTAAATTGATATTGTTGAATTCTGCTGAAGACGAAGAGTTATGGCAGCGAAGCACTGGCAGTGAGCACAAAGTGTCGGGGATTGAAGAGCAAGTTAGAGATATCGGCGATGACACTTTTCATGAAACGGGTGATGACAGCGGTCTTGCGGATAGTTTTGAAGATGGTTCAGGCTTTGAAAGCGCGGATCAACTTCTGTTTGAGGAAGACGATCCACGATATTTGGCAGAAGATGAATCTGATAGAGTTACTGACGTCTTTCGACATTTGTCGTCTGGGACAATTCAAGATTCCGGAGCCAAAGTTGAATCGGTAAATAAAGGGAGTACTTTTTATCAAGAGGTTCAACCCAGGGGTGGACAGCATGTTTCATCTTCAGCTGGAGATGTCGGGGAGATTACGGCAAAACCGTCTCCCTTTTTGTCTCAGGATGAATTTGAAGATTTTAGTGAAGATGCTGAACTTAGATCGACTACAGTTTTCGATGATGAACACGGGAACTATGGTTTGGGGAAAATGGGTCGAGTCATTCTTGTAACAGGTGTTATCTTGCTCGTCGGTTCTTTAGGCGTAATGGCCGTTGTATTTTTACAGTAGAGACAGCAAATATGATTTTAATTGAAAGTGACATTGGAGGTAAATATGTCTGATAAGGATGAATTGGCGTTTGTACGCTGTCCTAGTTGCAATAGTCTGATCCCATCGCGCGCTAAGCGCTGTCGAATGTGTGGTTTCCTTTTGTCTGATGCCGCACCGGTTGAAAACGAAGATCCGGAAAGAAAGAGTGGAAGAGTATATCAAAAAACAGTCTCTCTGACCCCTCAGGAAGTTGAAACTTTAAAAGCCGGTATCGAATCGTCGGACGATGTTCCGCAGCCTGTTCGCACTTCTGAGACCAAACTTCCAGTTGAGCCTTCGTCAGGAACGCCTGTAAGTGAACAAGTGACTGAAGAGAAGCGAGGTGGGTTTCGGTTGGCTGGTCGTAGTATTGATACCGTAATTGACGCAGTGGAAGTTAAGCCACCTCAAGATTCTAAGGTTGAATCCGGGAAGGACAGAGAGGGTGCGAAGGAGCCGGCGCCTTTAAAGCGTTCCGAGAGACAGGGGGTGGCAGGCCCTGCCCAGAGAGGCGATGAACCCATAGTAGAAGATCGGCAGGGAGCAGAACATCTTGAGACTGGTGATTCAGAAGTCCGTCAGCAAGATGATGGCCGTAGTCAGTTTGAACGTGAGCGGCGTGAACGTGCAAAGGAACGAAAGAGGAAAAAGAATCGCGACAGGCAACGGCAGAGTTATGATGAGTCTGCTGTGGTTGAGAAAGAATCAGTTGTAGAAGAAGTGCAAGCACGAAAACCGAATGTGTTCTCAGATGCGGTGTCAAAAGAGCGGAAGGAAGAATTTCATCCGAAGCAAAAATTTCCTAGGGAGGTAAGAGTGGATGCGGAAAAAACACATGAGATGTCCTCTGACGGTGAACTTGTTGGTTGGCTCGTTAGTTATGAACGTGATTCACGAGGAATTGCTACAGAGCTTCGCACGGGAAGGTTTATGGTAACTCAAGAACGTTTGAGAAGTACAGATATGCTAATTAATCATTCGTCTGTATCTACTCCTCATTGCATGTTGAAGGCTGTTGCTGGTCGAGGCATAGAGATTGGTGATTTGATGAGTGAAAATGGAACTTATGTAAAAAAAGCTGGCGAGCAATCCTATACCAGGCATTCGGATCCAGTTGTGGTCACCAGTGGCGACAGTGTTAAGTTTGGCTCTTATGAGGTGTTGATTTGCCTTGTCCCGTCGCGACGAAAGTAGAGAAATTTGGCTTTAGGAGCTTGTATGGTGGGTTCGACAATCGCTTACGGGAATTTTTCTCGGGCAAGGAAAACAACTTCTACGAGGTTGTATTGTCGATTAATGTTGTGCCTGTCGCTGATTTTTTTGTCAGCTTGCGCTGAGCAGGAGTTGACAGTTCGTTTGACGGAGCGGCAATCCATTTCTTTACTTGTTTCACTTGCTGACCAGGGGATTGATGCACGCCGGCAATATGATGATCTTTCCGGAACTTACGATATTTATGTGCCGGAATCCAGTTATAGAGAGGCAATGTCAGTTTTGGATTCAAGTTGGCCAAAACCTGAGTTCGAGGGGCAGATTGATAATCTGTTGAAGGATGAGTCATTTTTCCCTGGGTTCTCGCAGAACAGACCAGGTAAAGACGAAAAACTGTTGTCGCTACAGGTGGAACGGTTGTTATCGGCTGTTCCGGGCGTAGAGGAAGTCAAGGCTCTTGTGCGATTTCCGGCAGCGGACGGGCCGTTGAAGTTGAGAAGAATAGCTTCAGATAATCCAATTCGTTTGGCAGTAGTTGTCAAATCAACTGTTGGAAACGATAAAGTAGAAGGTTTGAGGGAGCGTCTTCAGAAGCTTCTCCAGGGATTTTTTGAGTCAGAGAATGATCATGGTCCGAAGACTTTAGTGCAGATTTTTATGGTAGAGAGCGGCCGAACTTCCAGTGTAGGCGAGAGAGCCTTGTCTATAGGTTCTGTTTGGCCATTTTCATTTCGAGTCCTAGAGGGCGATCGGGGGATAATGTCATGGCAGTTTACCGTATTTGGCTTGGGTCTGGTAATCCCAGCCTTTGTAGTTGGGTTTGTTCTCGGACAACGCGGATATTTAAAGCCGCTTTCTACGGATCCCAGTGGGAAAGATGACAATCAGAGGTGATAATATGAGCGAAGATCAGTTGTTGAGTGAGCTATCTTCTGCCGAACGTGCGATGGTAGCGGTCGCTGTTTTGCTTGATGGGCATGATGCTGTATCTTTTTTGGGGAATGATACTGTTCGAGGAGAGGCTTTGAAGAAGGCAGCAAAAAGTTTAGTTGCGTTAGCTCCGGATCTACGTCTGCCATTTGTTGGAACGATCCTTCGTAATGCATCTAAAGATTTGGGGTAATAGTCAGGAGAAGGTCATGCAGGTTGAAGCAAAACTTGAGCTCGATAACCAGAGATTCACTGAATGGGAGCCACAGGAGGAACTTGATTCTGTGACCGACAATCAGATTATGTTTGGTAGAGGGTTATATTGTGTAAATCTTGATCGGCTATTTCCATTGTTTTCCGAGCACTGGTTAGCATTGTTCAGTGGTCTTGGTGTTGATATACGATTTAATCATTCACATGTTATTGAGACATTCCCCACTCGTGGAGTATCAGTGTTTTCATGTCGCATTAATGGGGAGGTTCAGGTATTTGGGGTGGACCAGCGGCTTACGCAAGTATTGTCCGAACTTGTCGCACCGCAATCCAGCCCGGCTATAAAACAAATTATTTTCGATTATTTTGTGCGAAGATTTTATTCTGTGATGTCCAGTACGTGGTGTGGTTCTGTTCCATTGCGCATTGAGTATTGTTATTCGGGTAGCACCGGTGCAGTTGATGTGGCTGGGGTTCTTTCAACTGAATTGATTGTTGGTAACGCAGCATTTCCTGTCTATTTTGGACTTGGCCCGGAATTCGCTTCTTTGATTGATGAAGCATCTGTTGCGTCAGCACATTTGGAGCACGATCTGGCGGTAGTTATTGGTGATAGTGATACCGTAGTAATTTCGGTTGAGATGATGGAGGTTATTGATACCGGCTTATCTTTGATCGACCTGGTTGGTAGCAGTTCGGTAGTGTCATTTGAGGTGCCAAACTCCTATCGTGTCATTCTTTCTGTTAATGAGGTTCCTGTTGGAGTAGGGATGCTTAAGCAGTACGGTGGACATTTTGTAGTTCATGTTAGTCATATACAGAAAAAATTTCGTCATTCTGTTGCTGGCAAACGGACCACTATTGAGATCGGAGCAATTGAGGTCCCCAGAGATGAGGCGGGAAGGTATTTGCAGTCTGGAGCGGTAATTCCGCTGCAAAATCAAATCTCTGATAACCTTTCATTAATTTGCGATGCTGAGCACTGCGGTGAGGTCAGATTAGGTGTCATTGATGGACAGATGGCAGTGAAGTTTATTCAGGAGTAGTGGTGGACATACTCTGTTTGGATTGTTTATTGCCATGTGTTGGGGATACCAAGGGGTTGATGGACTCGGCTGGTCGATTAGCCGGACGTAGTGAGAGTCTTAATATGCTTTCGGTTGATAGTTCAGAATTCTCTGTTGAAGAAGATGAACGTGAACAGTATCTTGTGCATACTGCGATTTCTCAGGCAATGAGCTGGATTGCCGCTATAAATGGGCGTATCGATTTTTTGCCCGATATTGCTGCATTGAACACAATGGATTTAACAAGTCTTTATGCTTTAGCCAGGCTTTATTTTCGTAATGGATATATTGTTACATCTGAGCGGGTATTCTCCGGATTGCAAATATTGGATAAGGAAGGTGAGACGCCAGCAGATTTAGGTTGCGGTGTCGTAGCTCTTTGTTCTTCCAAGTTTGAAGAAGCTATTGCATCGTTTCATAAGTGCTTAAGTAATGGACATTATTTGATTGAGAGTCAGCTTGGGTTGACATTGTCATATATTGGGTTGTCGGAAATGTCTCGTGCGGTAGTTGCTTATGACGAAATTACGGAAGGATTGGATATCACTACCATGAAAGTTGATATACGCCCTTTATATGCTTTTGTCGGGTCTATTCTATCTACGGGTGCTCGCTGAGAAGGTCTGCGCGTTGGCATGTTAAAGGGAATTTGTGCAGGTCCGTAGGTGTAATGTCTATATGTTGTTCAGCTCAGTCACTATCTTCGTCAGTGCTGGCTGCTTCTATCGTCATACGCACTGCATCTATAATAGATTTTTGCTGCGACTTCGGAATTTTTTGGCGACGAAAGAAGTCTTTGGCCTCAGCTTCCAGTATCTGGAGCATTTCCTTTTTATTGTTGCGATTTATTGGAACAGTTGAGAACTTGGCATTGCTGGAGATGGAGTCGACTTTAAGGGCCTTTCTGATAGCACTAGTAGCCTCGGAACGCTGTGTCGCTGTGATACTGCTTCCTGCAGTGATTGACTGAGCCGAACCGGATTTTATTGAATCAATTTTTTTTGTCATATGAGCTCTTAATAATGATAGAGTGCGAAAGTGGTAATTGTGGGTAATGGCGCCAGTAGCAGTAGTAAAGAGAGAATGTCGATTGCATGGCTGCGGATTTTTTTCTGAAAGATAGAAAAAGGTGACTTCCAGTTTTCCTTACCATAGGTCTCGGCTAGCGGCCTTAATGTCGGGCGGATTTTTAAGGCTTTACCAGTGCTATGGTTGGAATTGTTTTTCATCGATTCTTCGAGAAAAACAAGAATGGTGCTGTGCTCACGTATAATCGTTAGTTCATCTATCCCCCATTCGCTAGCTAGAGTGCGCATGGATTTTCCGATCCAGTATATCTCCCAAAGAATTGTTTGGTGAATTGGGTTCAAATGACTGATTTGAGTCAACATTTCCTTATATTCAAGGATATCATCGGGCTGATTTTTTTGGTCTTCGGCGATAGCCAGGAGGCTAGCTCCTGCCAGAAGACTTTTTACTGCGATCTGTAAGCCATCACCGGCAGAATCAGTGGAGGTATCTATTGATCCTGAATGAAGTTCGGGGAAAAGTTGGAACAACTTTGCTGATATTTCACGCGCTTGATCACTCGCTTCGCTGTTACTTCCTGTTGCTCTACGCCAGTTTTTTGATTTTCGTGCCTCTTCAGTCGCCGCTTCGTGGATTCGGCGTCGTGCATAAGCGCGAAAGGGAACACCTAGTGAATCGTTGTAGCGCGTAGCGCAGAAAAGGAGGCCTTCGTATGCTCCACCGTCGAGGCCGTCCATTTGCCAGTCAAGGTTCCAGGAACGAGCGACATTGCGAGCGATTGCTTCTGCCCAGCCAAGATTTTCGCTGACCAGCTTCTCAATCAATTCCGGATCGTTTTTAGTGGTGACTTGCGCGTCTGCATCGTTATTCATTTCGTCGGACATGAACTAAACTCTATTTTCAATTGATTTGGGCCGAACACAGCGTGGTTGTGACCTTTAACACACCAATACTGTGAAACCGACTTATGACGATGCCACCGTATCTGTATTTGCGTGGGGTTTACAATCACAAGACTGACTTGAATGTAAAATTCCGGGACATCGACCAATTCTGATAGTGGGTACATCGGCGGTTGAGTCAATATACTACAGGGGAGTTGCTCGATTTTATGCCGGGCACGAAAATCAAGTTGGACTGTTGGAAAATACGTAATGCCATTCTGCATAAAATTTATTGAAGCAGGTGGCTATCCGGGACGGATATATGGGTGACTGGTCTTTGTGAGGTGCGGATTGTGTGGTGATGGTTTGAGCCAGGTTTGTTAACCAAGGTCTTACAGGAGAGTTTTATGCCGACAGTCAACATTCGCGATGAAGGGAAAAGGCAAAGATTACAGGCGATTAAGCTTTCCGTCGGCTCGGTCGGGGCTGCTTTGCCTGGTTCGGCCGGTTGCTTTTCTAGCGATCGGTCCGTCCGAGATAAATTGATTTTTGATAACCGCACGCAGGCACACAAGATTGGACGAAGTATGTTGCGCAAGTGGCGTGTGACACTTCCTTACGGCGAAGCTGAGAGTCTTGTTGACCTCACCTTGTGTGAAGTAGCCGATCGTTTTGACGCATCTAAAGGCGCGTCGTTCATAACTTTTTTCTTCTATCATCTCCGTGGCAATCTTGTTCGAACAGTAGCTTCGTATTCTCGCAATAATGCAAATTTTTCTGCATTTCACGGTGATAGTTCGTTTGAGCTGGTGAAAGAGACTACTCGGTTGGGTGGAAGCGAATTTGCTCTGGCATCGGATATCTCTGGTTACGGTGCTTTTGATTCCAGTATCCCGGAAGAGAATATGATTCGCGAGGAGCGAGAGGATATCTGCCGTCAGGCGTTCGCCGGACTTGATCCTCTGGAAAGAGAGGTTCTCGAACGGTCATTCGAACTTGATCAGAGCCTTGTCGGTATTGCGGAGGAGCTCGGTTATAGTCGTTGTCATATTTCTCGGGTGAAGAAAAAGGCTCTGGAAAAGATGAAAGTTACTTTGGCTGGTTGTGAGAGCATCGCACCTGTGGCCAGAGATCCTCAGTTGGCTCGACCAAAGAAGCAAATCGATGGGACCAGCGTTCGCGGGCGTAAGAGAAGGGCGCTTTCAGTCGCGGGTCGGGACAAGGGGCAGGGTAGGCTCAGGGCAAATGTTGGCTGAGTAGGGGGCCAACGATATTTGCTAGTGGCAGCGGTAATCGCTGCCACATTCTAACGATATATTCATACTTTGAATTTTTGGGGTTTACGTCTGGGATGTCACCGCTGAAAGAGTGGTAGTGCCAGTTTAACTGGACAGGAAAAGCTCCCCATTGTTGTTTAAACTTGTAAGTTCCTCCGTCGGGACTAGAACGACCAAAGTCGAAAATTTTGTCTTTTGAGAGTATCGCTTGGCGAATAATTTCCCAGTAAAGCGCCATATTCGGAGATTGTCGATTAAATTTTTTTAATGATGATGCCCAAACGATTTCTCTGGAGTGGCCATTGGTAACGGTGAGGCCAGCTGCCGCTGGTTGTTTGTCGAGGTAGCAGACGGTGATGGCAGCATTTTTACCGAATTGTTTCATCGTTTGGGAGAACAGTTTTTTTGGGTACACAGGAGTTCCAAGATCTCTCATGTTCTCTGAAAAGACTGTGTAGAAATCATCTATCGCTTGCGAGCAACTATTGTGCCCCTGCCATGTTTGTAACTCTGCACCTTCCTTCAATGGGCGTCTGATCTGGCTTCGAAGTTTAGCTGGAAACGAACTGAACATTGTTTGTTCATCTTCCGTCAGGCGGAGCTCCATTGACACTTTGTGTTGACGAACTGTTTTTTTGGAAAAACATTCTGCGAAATTTGCCTGATGGCGGAACTCCAAATATTTCACTTTATGATTAGAGGCGATTGCGATTGAACGTGTCAGTAGTTCAATGCAGGCTTCGGGACTGCCGAATGCACCCCCGGCGTTCAGGTAGGGGACGGAGATCATTGATTTGCCAAAAAGACTGCTTTTAAAAAGGAAGAGCGGCAGTATGCCCGCAATTCCTTTCTCATTTTCGGCTATTAGATAGAGCGGTTTGTGGGAAAATGTTTTTTCAATTATCTCGCTCCATTCATACCTCAGAGCGTGATGAGTCTCGCTTACGAAGTCGTTCCATGCATCACGATCACTTGACTCAACTTGACGAATTTTCACCGTTCAACCCTTTTAGATTTTATATCACATTACTATTTTCTACCGTTCTATCATCCAACAGAATTTTCGACACGGTACGAATTAATTTTTGATGAAGACATCATTGATAGTGGAGAATTTAAATTCGCGCAGCAGATTGGATATCCGTTTAAGAAGTGCCTTGCTCCCGCTTTTGTGGCGAAATTTTGTTACGGGCGGTAGGTCGGGAAAGTCTGGTTGTTCGGGATCAATTTCCCAAGGATGGAAATAGCAGACAAAACTGCGATGCTCATATTGATTGATATGTTTCAGCCCCGCTTTGATTAGAAATGGGGGGAAGAGACGCCAATAGGCGCCGCCAGCTACTGGAAGTCTAATTTCACGGCCAAGGTAATTCAAATTACTTACGGCTAGAGGAATAATCTGCAAATCCCCCAAGGGTGTAGTTTGCCGGTAGGGTGTAAGGCTTTTGTCCCGGTTGTTGTAGCGTGGATGCATGATAGGGTACAGGCTGGAGTCGTAGCTGTACCCGGCGAGAACCAGCTTTTCGTAAGCCCAGGGAGTTTTGTTTGTGATTGAGAAGCTTGGGGCTCGGTATCCATTTATTGAAGTTCCGGTCATGTCTTCCAGCATACGGCGGGAACGGTTGATGTCCTGAAAAAATAATTCAGGAGTTTGCTCAAATACAAGTTGATGTCCGTAGCCATGCGATCCTATTTCATGTCCAGCAGCGGCTATGTCACTAATCATCCTTTTGTGTCTTTGAGCTATGTAACCAAGAATGAAAAATGTTGCGCGAGTATTATTCTCCTGAAGTAGCTCAAGTATGCGGTAAGTACTTTTCTCTACACGGGTAGGTAGAGTATGCCATACTGCAGGAGGAGCGACCGATGCGAGATTTGAAGCATGGAAGTATTCCTCAACATCTATACTGAGAGCGTTAACATACGTGTTTTCCAGAGGTAATTGTGGCGATTGACTCATGAGTTCCAGGGCCGAAAATATTAGCTGTTCATCCAGAGAATTCGCCCCTGGTTTGGTTAAAAGGCTCACGCCGGCGGGGAGGTTTCCCACGTTTTCCGAGATGTTTACAGTCTTGCGACTATTACGGCAATTCTCTGATACGAGTTTAGATGATTATTTGAGGGAAACACTTTGCCAGACGCTGGGCGCCGAAAGGTGTGATTTTTATGGGACAGGAAAACGGGCTCTTACCGCGGCATTGTCTGAGTCTGTTGCTCGGGAACAAGGTGGGAAATTTGTCCTTGTTTCGGCGTATGGCTGTCCTGATGTCCCAGCTTCGGTAGTTGCCGCCGGTTTCAAACCCTGGTTGGTTGATGTCGACCCACAAACGATTGACCTCTTGGCTGATTCTATTCCTGATGATGTGGCCCGGGATAGTGTCGGGATTGTTCTGAGTAACTTGTATGGCATGGCAGATTCCCTGCCCATGGGGGGTTCCCAATATCGTGCTTTGCCCTCTGATATCGTGGTTATCGACGATGCAAGTCAGGCGGCACTTACGCATACCGATATTGGGACGGTTGGTTTGCGAGAAGGGACAAGGCTTGGTGTTTTAAGTTTTGGCCGAGGTAAATCTCTGTCGGCGTATGGCGGTGGTGCGGTGGTTGGGCGCTGTGTCTCGACTCGTGTGGAGGTTGCTCAGAGCCAGTCCGGAAAAAGGAATGGCCAACTTACTTCATTAGGGGTGTTTGGTGAGTTTAGCCTTCTTGTTCGAGCATATATACTTTCGAGTCTGGAGCGACCAGAGTTGTACGGAATATTATCAAGGGTTCCTTTCCTTGGGTTGGGGCAAGCCAACTATCCTGATAATTTGGGGCCAGAAATAATTTCCAGATTTCAGTCATATGGGCTTTTGGCGATGATTCATTCTTTGGACTCCCGGAGGGAGGTTAGAAGAAGGCATATGAGAATCTGGGAAGAGGAATTAGGTGGTATATCGCAGATTGTTTTACCTCATTTGAATCGTGGAGAGTCCGGTGTAACCTTGAGCAGGTTGCCGTTATTATTTCCCTCCCGTGATATGCGTGATAGGCTTTTGCCGGCTTTGGTCGCGGCTGGGGCCAGTGTGTCATATCCAATTCCGCTGCATAGATTTTCACAGCTTGATGACTGTGTACCTGAAGGTATTCGCTTTCCTGGTGCGGATAGGGTTGCTGATACAATTATGACGCTGCCAGTTCACGAGAAGGTGTCGTCTGGTGTGATCAAAAAGGTTGCAAAAACAATAAGAGGAGTTGCTGCGGCATGGATATAATAGGTCTCATTGTTGTCTTATCACTTTTGCTGATCTTTTACGCTTATTTAGGTTATCCGCTAATTTTGTGGTGCCTGAATGAATTTAAGCCGTCATTGCCGTCGGCGAACGTTGTCAGTGAGGCGGATGCGCCAAAGTCTGTGTCGATTGTCATTACTGTGCATAACGAGGCTCGAGTGATTCGTGAGAAGCTAGAGAATACACTAGCTGCAGCGCATGCATTTGAGGCGCTTGGCGATGATTACAGTGTTGAAGTTATTGTCGCGTCTGATGGTTCGACCGATGATACAGATACGATCGTTTCAGCATTTGCTGAGCGTGGGGTGAAGCTGGTTTCTCTCCCCCAGGCATCTGGAAAGGAATACGCACAACAGGCGGCGGTTGCGACAGTCTCGGGAGATATCATTGTTTTTACTGATGCCAAGGTAACTCTTGATGAACAGGCAATTGTTAATGTCAGTCGTTATTTTTCAGACAAGTCAGTTGGCGCTGTTAGCAGTATTGACGTGGTGGATGGCGCTTCGTCTGATGGTAGTGGAGAAGGGTTGTATGTTCGGTATGAGATGAAGCTTAGGTCGCTTGAGTCACGATTTAATTCATTGGTTGGTTTGAGTGGCTCCGCTTTTGCGGTGCGGCGGGATGTTGCCTCTGAGTGGAGGACAGATCTACCTAGTGATTTTGCCCAGCTTTTGAGGGCTCAGCGTATGGGGTTGCGTGGCGTTCATGGAGCTGATGTCGTTTGTCGTTATAAACCGGTAGCGACAGAAGAAGAAGAATTTTCCCGAAAAGTTCGAACGGTGTTGCGAGGTCTGACAGCCTTTTTTTCCGAAATTTCAGTGCTCAATCCGTTGGAATATAGGACGTTTGCCTGGCAGATATTTAGTCATAAGTTATGCCGGTGGCTCGTCCCCCCGGCATTTATCATTGCATTTATCGGAAGTTATTTGCTGTCGCTAGGATCTGGTTTTTTCTTTCTTTGTTTTCTGGGTCTTTTTGGCCTGAGTCTGGCCGCGCTTGTCGGGTATGTGCATCCCCACCAGCGTCAGAATAAGGGTGTGAAGATAGCTTTGTATTTCATGATAGCCAATATGGCGATTCTCAGGGCTTGGGTTCGCTATCTATCCGGGGAAAGGACAGTCAGATGGGTGCCATCAGAAAAAGGAAGGTTGTAGTCAGTTGACCCGGATGTTTTACGTAAACCCGTCGCGAGGTTGAGTAGTCATATCTCAGGAACTTCGACGGGTTTAATAGCATCAAAGCAGTGAGGCCACAGGTGCGCAAAATTGATGAAAGATGGAGTTTGAGTAAATGAGTGATTTGACACCACGCGAAATTAGCACAACTTCTCAGACCCAGGAGGCAAAAGAGCTTTTTGCCCATCGCAATCCGCCAACTCGAATTGTAGTTGAAGATGATCGAACAGGAATGAGCGTTGAGACCCTTAAATCAGCCTTTCTTGATAATTTGGCATATCTTCAGGGAGCAGATCTTTCATTTGCCACCCGCCATGATCTCTATATGGCGCTGTCGTATACAGTTCGAGATCGATTGATTCATCGTTGGATAAAAACAATCAAGACTTATCAAGCCCAGGACGTGAAACAGGTGTTCTATCTGTCGGCGGAATTCCTTATGGGGCGTCAGTTGCAGAATAATTTGCTTAATACGTCGCTCTGGAAACCGTCCAAGGAAGCTTTGAAGGAGATCGGTATTGAGTTGCGGGACCTACTGGGTGAGGAAGCGGAGCCAGGTCTCGGTAATGGTGGCCTTGGACGTTTGGCCGCATGTTTTCTTGATTCAATGGCTACTTTGCAGATTCCGGCGCACGGCTATGGCATTCGTTATGAGTTTGGCATTTTTCAACAGGCGATTCAGAATGGCTGGCAGGTGGAACGACCGGATGAATGGTTGACGTTGGGGAATCCTTGGGAGATCCATCGACCGGAACATTCAGTGGAAGTGCAGTTTGGCGGACATACGGAGCAGTACATCGCTGAAAATGGTGAAACTCGCACAAGGTGGGTTCCGTTGCGTACTGTCATTGGTGCCCCTTATGACACCATGGTGCCAGGGTATAATACCTGTACGGTTAATACACTGCGTTTGTGGCGTGCGCGTGCAAGTAAAGAGTTTGATTTTCACGTTTTTAACGCTGGTGATTATACAAGAGCTGTAGAAGAGAAAACATTTTCAGAAAATATTTCCAAGGTTTTGTATCCGAACGACCATACTCCTCAGGGTCGTGAGCTGCGATTGCGGCAACAGTATTTCTTTGTCTCCTGTTCAATACAGGACATTCTTCGTATTTATCTTCATAACCATGACAACCTCGATAACTTCCATCTCAAGACGGCAATTCAGCTAAACGACACTCATCCTTCGATTGGTGTTGCCGAATTGATGCGCTTGTTGGTGGATAGGTTTGGTTATAGTTGGGATGAAGCCTGGGATAAAACTGTGGCGACGATGGGATATACCAATCACACATTGCTGCCAGAGGCACTTGAGAAGTGGCCCGTGCACATGTTTGAGAAAATTTTGCCTCGCCATTTGGAGATTATTTATAAAATTAATGACAGGTTTCTGAAAAAGGTGGCGGAGAAGTTTCCCGGAGAGGCCGATCGTTTGGCGCGCATGTCGCTTATTGAAGAAGGCACCGAAAAACAGGTGCGTATGGCAAACCTGGCGACAATTGGTTCTCATGCGATTAATGGTGTTGCAGCGTTGCATACTCGTCTGGTCAAAGAGGAACTACTACGTGACTTTGCCGAGTTGTGGCCGGAGCGATTTTCCAACAAGACGAATGGTGTCACTCCGCGACGCTGGATGATGCTTTGTAATCCAAAGCTGACATATCTTATTACGGAAAAAATCGGTAAGGGATGGCTTAAGGATCTTAGCCGACTTCGACAATTGGAAAACTGGGCTAAAGATCGCAATTTTCGTGAAACCTGGGATACTTTCAAGACTGAGAATAAACAGGACCTGGCCGATTATATTCGTAACAGTAATGGGATCGCTATCGATGCTTCATCGCTTTTTGATGTGCAGGTTAAGCGACTGCACGAGTATAAGCGGCAGTTACTTAATGTGTTGTATGTGATCACATTGTTTAACCGGCTTAAGGCGAATCCGAAGCAGAGTATGCTGCCGCGGACATTTATTTTTGGGGCCAAGGCGGCACCCGGCTATCACATGGCCAAACTGATTATTAAACTTATCAATTCAGTTGCTGAAGTTGTTAATAATGACCCTGATGTTTCTGGCCGGATTAAAGTTGTTTTTCTTTCCAATTTTTGTGTTTCGTTGGGTGAAATGGTTTATCCTGCCGCAGATTTGTCAGAGCAGATATCGATGGCAGGTAAGGAGGCCTCCGGTACCGGTAATATGAAGTTTGCTCTCAACGGTGCACTTACTATCGGCACATTGGATGGGGCCAATGTTGAAATTCGTGAAGCAGTTGGGGCGGAGAATTTTTTTCTTTTCGGCAATACCGTTGAAGATATCAACAAGATTCGCAGTGCCGGTTACCTATCGATGGAATATTACCGCTCCAATGTTGAGCTGAAGGCGGTAATTGATGCGATTGCCTCAGGGATTTTTTCGAATGGCGATGCTGAGCTTTTCAAGCCGATCGTGGACTCCCTTCTATATCAGGATCAGTATATGTTGTTTGCGGATTATCAATCCTATCTTGATATGCAAGAGCAGGTTAGCCGCACTTATCAGGATCGGGATCGTTGGATTGAAATGTCGATTCTTAATGTCGCGCGCATGGGTTATTTTTCTTCCGATCGGACGATTGCTGAATACAGCCAGGAGATCTGGGGTGTTCATCCAGTAGATATCGTTCTTGATGAAAAGGGCTGCCACGGGCGTAGCAGTTAAAGATAGTTGTCTCCGGGAAATTCTGTTTCTCGCACTTGCCGGCGAGTGAATTTTGCAGTAGCTTGCTTGGGCTGGACGGCGAGGTTGTCAACCAAGGTTAGTGCTTATAATGGTTTAACAATCAAGTTGAGTAGATGATTATACTTCTGTAACGCGCCAGGTCTTTCTCTTTTTCGATGTCTCTTGCTAATCAAAGCCCTCCTTGGCTGTATTTTCAAAATAGATTTCTTGGCTCAATGTTTGTCTGGTTCGGTGTCTTTTCAACGAGACTATAAACGTGAATCCGGATAAAAATCTCGCGCGGTGCAGAACCTCAAGTAAAGGCTTTTCAGGGTTGTCGGTCGATGTCGGAGACTGAGGTCTGATTTTGACCGGCAACCCTGTGTTTCCGAAATGGTTTTACAACAACACTCCGACAGGAGGGAGGTTTATCATGCTGAAAGATAGCAAACCAACAAATAAAAGAAAAAGCGACGCAAACAAAGGTAAAGTTGGTTGCCGTGGCACCCAACATCCTTTGGCAGGCAAAATGACTGCATTGATGTCTATCTGCAGCCAGTCAAATTTGGCTCAACAGGACGCTCCGGCTAATGCCTGATCGTGTTCTTTTTAAATAATCGGCTTAACTGCCGAGTGCGAAAATGAAATTGCTTGGAGTTACCTTCTGGTAACTCCATTCCTTCTCCGAGCTGCTATTGATGTTGTTCTCGATATTTTGTTTATGGATTTCTTGAGGTCGCACCACATCAACTTTTAATTGCGAAGTCGATCTGCGCTTGAGTGAAGAAGCAGTTGAATCAAAAAAATTTGGCTTATGTTTGGGCAGGCATTGTGTCCGCCCAAACATTTTTGCAAAATTGGAAACTTTCACTGTTTTAAAGGCGAAGGCCACTTGTGAAACTTGCGGAGAGTGAGCCGTTATGAACTTTGATAACGTAGCCTTCTCCTTCATTCCGGCCTTGCAAGAGAGCAAATACCAAAGTTCCTTCCCGCATCTGAACTATCATATCCTTCCATGTTGATGCGTTGTTGTCTCTTCTATAGATTTCACCGACGCCAATGCATAATACAGTAGCCATAGTCTGCGAGGTTGAACCGGGGCCGAAAAAAGCAACGCGGCCCTGTCGAATTGGTGAAAAATCGCCGACAGTGTTTATCCGAAGTAGGATAGATTCATTCTCGATGCCATGCCGCGGCCGCGCCAAGGTCCATTTTGGAAACATTAATGCGAGTGGCCCGTCTTTAGGCATCACATTCCTTATCCAAGAATTATGGACCCTACCACGAATTATTTTTGGTGGATTGCATTCATCAAGCTTAATCGGGCATGGTGCAGAATATGGCCCAGGTACGCCTAACATAAGTTGTGTCTGTCCCTGAAAATCAAATCCCTCGCTCAATACGCCATGTGCAAAAGTAAAGCATTTCATAAAACCTCCCTTGAGAAAAAGTAAACAGCAGGTGCTGAGAGAACCTTGAGATTCAACTGCTCCTGACCAGGGTAGTGAGCCACCAGACTCAGGAGCATCGTGCTATATACATGAAAAGGGATATGAAAAAGCGGAAATGAACAACAGGTGTTCAATAGGCAGTAAGACTATCAGTTTATTTGTCCGGGTCAAGCGGTGCTCAAAAGAGGCGATCAATGAGAGCAGGCAACGGTTTTTACTTTTTGCTGTCTTTTATCATCTGGGTAAGCTGTTGAAGTTTCGCTTCCGTGAATATGCCGTAAACTTTACCTATAATTTGTCGCTGCTTATCGAGCAATATCGCCATGGATTGATGTTCACCCCGCTCCGTGAAGCGCTGCTCCAGCTTATCGGCATCACTAAACACAGGTATGATATTCGCTTGATCCTCGGGGCTGTACTTTTTCTTCATCCCACGGCGAATCACACTTTCCAGCAGGCCGGGGACAACGCCAGAGATTACAGGCATTTCGTATACGGGTCGTTGCGGGTCAAGTGCTCGTAGCTTTCTTGCCCATAGAGCGACGTTTTCTTTGCTTTCATGGGAGAAGCCAAGGAGGACAAATACTTCGGTGTGTGGGAAGTCCCTGGGCAGTTCCAGTGTCATTTTGTTTAATGATGAGCTCTGAATTGTCGGGAAGGTATTGCTCAAGGCGTGGTCGGGCGATGCCGCCTGGCCCGATGAGCAACCGGAGAAAGTGAAATTTACAAGCAGGCTGATGGCTATGAACAGGGCAATTGAATTTCTAGCTGGCACTTGTAGTTTCCCCGTAGAGTCATTGATTGATTGAAAAATATTACATCCGGTTTGCCATTTACGATATTCTGGCGAATAATTCCACTGTTTTGAAGTATTCCCTGCCAATCGGCACACAGATGGAGAATATTTGGTATGCAGAATTTGGATAGCAGGGCTGTATATGATGTGGCAGTGATCGGGGCCTCTGTGGCTGGTTCTACCGTAGCCACCCTGCTTGGTCGTGCCGGGCTTGATGTTTTGCTTTGTGACAAGAAGAACTTTCCTCGAAACAAACCTTGTGGAGAGGGGATATCATCACTAGGCGTGCGCATGCTGTCCGAGCTGGGTATTACCGAAAGTAGTTTGTCGGGTCGTGAGAAGAACAATTACGGGCTCTATCGTATTTGGAGTAAAGGGAAGGCTTTTGTGCTGAGGGCGCCTTCTCTGAGAGGCGTAAACACGGCAATGGGGGTTCGTCGTTTGTTGCTGGACGATAAACTGCTGGAGCGGGCAAAGAGTTTCCCTTCAGTCGAATTGTTGGAGGGGCAGGGACTAAAAGCGGTAGTTGATGATGGTCGATATTATGTGGTTACCCTGGATAAGCAGGAGATTAAAGCCAAATATCTGGTTGTCGCAGATGGAGCCTATTCACACACAGCGATAAAGCTTGGCATTCCTTTGCAGCATGGGAAACTCTCTCGTTTTGGATATTCCTATTATGCAAAGGGCAAGGCAAAAAAGGTAATTGATAGTGTTAGCGTTCTTCTTGAACCTGGTTTGCAGGTGTTCTGCACAATGACCGGAACGGAGGAGATGACAGTCAGTATTGTTGGTAATAAAAATGCGCTTCATCAGGTGTTTGCCGACGAAGCCCTTTCTGTACTTCATAAAGAGATTGAACTTTGCACAGGCTTTGCGATAGAGGAATATTCGGCTCCGGCTGGTGCAGGATATGTCGATCAGATATTACGCCCTCCTTATAGGGGGCGAACATTTCTTGTCGGTGATGCGGTTCGTCGTATGGATCCTGCTGGAGGCATGGGGATTACTCATGCGTTGGGTTGTGGGTTTCTGTGTGCCAGCGGTCTTGTTGAGGTGCTTCGTCGCGGGAGGAGTTGTGCAGAAGCCGGGCCTGAATATGAGAATCGGCAAATCCGATTTTCAGATAGCCTGGCCAGATTGACCTATATTAATCTGCTTGGTTTGACCTGTTTCACCCGGTACCGTTTTATGCTCTCTTTATTGCGGCTCTCCTTTTTACAGCATCTTGCAGAGCATGTAAGTCGGACAATACTTTCTCGCGCTGAGGCCGTGCTTGTTCAGGCGGGAGCGTTCTCATCGAGTTCTCGAAATTAAAGACAGAGGAAATAATGAATAACCCGAATTTTCGATTTGTTGTAATCTTTTTAGTATTTGTCGCAGCTGGAATTTCATCACCGACTCTATGTGAGGCAGAGGATTCTTGGCAGTTGCCGGAGACTCTCGATGATACAAATGCTCAAGTTAGATTTACTGTTGATTCTACCTGGCACACCGTCCGAGGTGTAACGAGCGGTTTGGAGGGGAAGATCTGGATTGAGGATTCTTCAGATATTAAATCACTCAGGGCCGAAATATCTTTGCCCGTTGGCGAATTTAACACTGATGGAGAGTCTCGTGATGAAAGAATGCGAGAGGTGATGCAGGCTGAGAAGTTTTCTTTTGTGAATCTCCAGGTCAAATCAGTCAAGAAGCTTTGCCAACCTTCTTTGATATTGCCGGAGCGTCCCTGTCAGGTGTTGCTTGATAGCGAGTTGAAGATTCGCAATGTAAGTAAGACATTGGTCGTTAATGCAAAGATATTCAGAGAGAAGGATGGTTACTGGGTTCGTGGATCATTTCCCCTCTTATGGAGTGATTATGGGGTTGAAGACCCATCTATTATTATTGCCAAGCTGGATAAGACTGTGAATGTAGAGTTCGCAGTGAAGCTCAATGGAGGAGAGTGATGCCTAGTATTGTTTCTGCGGTAACCGGGACGCCGAAATCGGCGTATGCAAATGAAGAAATTCTCCGCTATGGCGGACAGTGGCTGGAACAGAATAAGGCACTAAGCATGCTGTTCGAGCGTTTTCTTGGTTCTTCTCACACTAGGCAGAGATATTTTTGTATCCATCCTTCAAAGCTGCTTGAGCTGGGTAGCCTTTCAGAACGCGCGGCGTTGTTTAGCGAGTACGGGGTTCCTTTGGCGCAAGAAGTCTTGCTGGAATCGTTGGGGGCGAGTGGTATTGGTGCTGCGGAGATTGGTTCCTATATTTTTACCTCCTGCACAATCCCGCTTATACCCTCACTTGATGCTTTGCTTGTTGAGGCATCCGGAATGTCGCGCGATGTTAAAAGACTTCCGGTCTATCAGCATGGATGTTGTGCGGGGATTGTTGGCCTGGCTACTGCATGCAATATGGCACAATTTGGTCGACCGGTTGTTCTTACATCACTTGAGCTTTGTTCTCTAGTGTTCCAGCCGGGCGACATGACAATGGGCCATCTTGTTGGTTCAGCGATTTTTGGCGATGGAACTGCCTCGGTTGTTGTTTCACCTGAAGATAGAGGATTTACTTATGTTGATAGTATGTCCTGGCTTGTGCCAGGCTCTCGTCATCTGATGGGATATGATCTTCTTGATGATGGGCCACATTTGCGTCTGGACAAGGAGCTCCCTTACGAACTGGAGAAGGTGGCACCTGGAGTTGTCGCTGATTTTCTCGAGCGCATTGGCTGGGAGGCATCGGAAGTTCAGCACTGGCTTATTCATCCAGGTGGTTCAAAGATTCTTAACATGCTGGAGCAGGGGCTGAATCTTTCACGTGAGCAGACGCACTATGCCTGGGATGTATTGGAAGAATGTGGAAATATGTCATCGGCGACGATCCTGTTTGTGCTATCGCGGCATCTGGAAAAGTCGGATCTTAAGCCAGGTGATAAAACAGTAGTTCTCGGTATTGGGCCGGGGATTACTATTGAACTTGTCGCTTTTGAGAGTAGGCCTTAGATAATGTTTCGCCACGCTGTGCGCAATGACCTCAGCATCTACAATACTCAGGCTTCAGGCTGGTGGGATCCTGCCAGCTTGGCGTTTCGCTCGTTGCAGAGTATTACTGTTTTCCGGCTTGAACAGCTTCTCTCCTGGGTTGGTGACATTGAGGGGAAGGTAGTCGTTGATATTGGTTGTGGCGGTGGTTTGATGAGTGTGCCGCTTGCGCAGCGTGGGGCGCAGGTGACAGGATTTGACTTAAGTGAGCCAAGTCTTGCTGAGGCCAGGCGGCACGCGCCTGCCGGAGCCGTTTTTATTGCGGCAGATGCTCGTTCCATTCCTTTCCCCGATAATTCAGCCGATATAGTTATACTTGCCGATATTCTTGATCATATTGCTGATTACGATGTTGTGTTTGCAGAAGTTGCTCGTATCTTGCGTCCGGACGGTTACTTGTACGTCAACACTATTAATCGCACTTGGCAGAGTTGGCTACTGGCCTATCAGATTGGGGAAATGGTGCGCCTCATCCCTCCAGGGACCCATGATTTTTCCTTGTTTATCAAGCCGTCTGAATTGCTGGAAGTCGCGGAACAAAATCATTTTACAGTTTGTGCCTGGCAGGGAGAAGCACCGAGTATTTTGCGCACTGCCATGAAGTGGGCGATTGTTTTTCGCAAGACGGCTAGCCTGGCGGTTGCCTATAGCGCTTTATTTAAACGTCGGGAGCGGTGATGAAGAAAGCTCTGATAGTTGGCTATGGTTTGTTTACACATCTTTGTTTTTTGCTTGGCGTTGCTTTGATGTTTTATCAACTATATTTTGGTCTTTGCCGGACATTTGTTCACATCGATTTTTGCTCACCTGTTCTCTGGAATACTATTCTTCTATTTCATTTTCCTTTTTTGCATTCTTTTTTCCTGACAGGACCGGGCCGTCGCTTGATGGGCAGTGAAGATCCGCTATTTCGCATTCTAATGCCTACTTCCTATGCTTTGCTTGCATCATTGCAATTGATCTTTGTTTTCGGTACCTGGCAGTCATCGGAGATTATCTGGTGGCAGGCCAGTGGTATCGTCTCATTTATCCTTTCATCCGCTTATATTTTTTCCTGGGTTTATCTCGGTATGGCAATGAGTGATGCTGGTCTTGGTTACCAGACAGGATTTTCAGGCTGGTGGTCGGCGCTCGGGCTGAAATCCGGTTTATCTCAGATGGGCAAATTTACTATGCCGGAAAAGCGGACATTTTCTGTGACACGGCAACCTATTTATTTAAGTTTTGCCCTTATACTTTGGACTAGCCCGGTCTGGTCTCCAGACCGAGGCGCGCTGACACTTGTTTGGACCTTGTATTGTTTGTTTGGGCCGTTACATAAAGAGCGGCGATATTTGAGATATTTTGGCGACACCTTCCGTGATTACCAAAAACGCGTACCATATTTTTTTCCTGGAATCGCTCGACGCAATAAGGATAAAAATACGGCATGATAAGAAGAGCCTTGGGCGATCCTGTAATTATTATTGTGCTGATAATAAGTTTGTCGCTTTTAGGCCTTGTCGTTTCAAGCGGACGCTACCCGACAAGCACAGGTGATGTCTCAGTGCTATTCCCATCTTTCTCCAGAACGCTGACCAGTCTTCAAAAGAGTAATGCTCTTTTTGGAAAAACTCAGGTTGATGTAGTTGTCGTCCGTATGCGTTCTGAAGGTGAGAAGGAGCTTGATGCAGAAAAAGAGGTTGATATTTATACGCTAGAGGAAGAGCTTGCCGGCCTTGACGGCATAGTTTCCCTGATGTCGCCTTTGCAAGGACTAGCCAAGGTTCCTCCGCCTTGGCAGTTGATTTCTGAGGATGGGCAGTGGGGCAGGTTTGTCCTTGAGGTGAGTGGTGATTTGTCAGAGGACGAGGCTGAGAAGCTCAATCACGAAATTGATCACCTGCTTGCAGAGTATCGCTCTCTGCAGCCGTTGCGTGATGGGTCATTTTTCCTTACTCAGTCTGTGACTCGCGAGATTGAGCACGAAAGCAAAAAGATTATTCCCTATAGTATCGCCACTCTCTTTGGCGTTCTTTTACTGATGTTTCGCAATCCTGTGCTTGCCCTGATTTCCTTTGTTACACCAATGGTAGTTTTGGCTTGGTTCCACGCAATTATTGCATTGCTTAAGTTTCCGTTAGATCCGGTGTCGCAACTATGTCCACCGTTTCTGCTGGCTGTATCAACTGCTTATAGTATTCATATTACTGCTCGCCTGGCCCAGAAAGGTGATGTGAAGGCTGTGCCGATGGGTGAGATTAACCAGGGCTTATTTTTCGCTGTCTTGACAACTGTTGTCGGTGTTCTCTCTCTGGTGTTGCTTGATGTTAAAGGGGTGACAGACTTCGCGGTCATGTCCGGGTTCGGCATATTTGTCGCTGGTGTAATCTGTTCGCAGTTGAATCCGGCTCTGGTTAATATTTTTCATGTGACTAATCAGAAGAAGAGTGTTCTTCCGATCGTATTACGAAAGGTTATTCTTAGAGGACGGGGAGCTCCGGGTGTCGTTTTTTCGTTGATTGGATTGACCATGATGATTTTCTCTGGGGTTAGTGGGGTACAGGTCCATACAGATCCACAAAGTTTTCTGCCACGCAATAGTCATGCCTATCGACAAGTAATGGCTGCCCGTCAACATTTTGCGGGTAATCTTGTGCTTGGGGTATATTTTCAGCGCAAAGCTGGAGTTAGGACAAAGGGTTCTAAAGATGTTCTTCATCTTGAGGATATTGCGCTGATCGAAAAAGTGAAATCTGAGCTTCGCAAGCTAAAAGGAGTTGAGCACACAGTGTCAGCAGGGGATTTTATCGATCTTTATCGGGAGATGTCGCAAATTCGCCTTGATGATGCCGAGTCCGAGTCCTGGGGACCAGGAAGTATTACAAATAACGAGCGAACGGCAACACGGATAATTATTGATACCGACCTAGAGGGGCGAAAACTCTTGGAGTTGAGAAATGCGATTAAACTGCTTTTGCAAGATGAGTTAAAGCAGAGCTCTCTTGATGCGCGGATAGCTTCGCTGGGGTTATTGGTAGCCGAGCAGTCCAATCATATTGTGCGAGGTATTATCAATTCACTTATATCATCGTTGTTGATTGTTTTTATTTTATTGCTAGCGGGTTGGAAAAGTATACGTATTGCTTTGATTGGACTTGTGCCGAATGTTATTCCGGTAATTATCGTTTTTGGGTCGCTGGGCTGGTTGTATGGGGAAATTAATCTTGGTTCGGCGCTTGTCGCTGTCACAGCTTTGTCGATTGCCGTTGATAATACATTTCATCTGTTGATGTCGTGGAAAGCTGCTGATGTTGGAGGTCCGCAGATTGCTCGTGCTGAGCGCCGCGCATTGCGTCAGAATCTCGATTCATTTATCAATTCTTCTGTTGTTTTGATTGCGGGGTTTACTGTGATGGCATTTTCTGCAGTTGCTCCGGTAGCGCAGTTTGGTCTTTTACTTTCGATCGCCCTGTTGGTTGGTGCAATTGCTGATATGTACGTGCTTCCTTATCTTTTGCGTCGATTCGCTTGAAAATACTTTTGGATATTTGTGGAGCTCTGAAATTGCACGTAACTTCACGGCTGAAATTAAAAAACTGTTCCTGAGCAACGATTCCACTCTGGTCGGCCAGAATTCGCGCCTTACTCAGGGTAGATTAGGGCGCAGAAGGGTCATCAAAGAGTGCAATTCAGGCTATGTTAGAGAGTCCTATTTCTGATTCTGACAATGGTTTGAAGGAGGTCGTTTTTGTTGTAGGGTTTGCTTATGAAGGCGTTAAAACCCTCAGCTAGATATTTTTCCCGATCGCCGATAATTGCATGGGCAGTGAGAGCGATAAATGGAAGATTTGACGTAGTTTGTTCTTGATGTCGCCAGGCTTTCAGGGCAGCTACTCCGTCCATTCCCGGCATTTGGATGTCCATTAGTACGAGGTCGACTTTCTCGTGTTTGAGCAAACTTATGGCTTGCTCACCGCTATCCGCCAATATGACATCGACTCCTTCTTTTTTTAAAATTCGCGATGCCAGCTGCTGGTTTGTTGAGTTATCATCAACTACCAATATGCGCATGTTGGCAAGTGATGCCTTAACGTTTTCTAGTGGAGTATCAATCTTATATGGCACGCCATTTTCTGGCACCGTTGGGTCGATTTTAAGGGGTAGGATAACAGTGAATGCGCTGCCAGACCCAGGGATGCTGTTCACAGAAATCTGTCCACCCATAAGTTTTACCAGGCGGTTGGTGATAGTCAGGCCAAGTCCAGTTCCACCGTAGCGCCTTGTTGTGCTGGTGTCGGCTTGCTCGAACGCTTCAAAAATTTTTGATTGTGACTCTAGGCGAATGCCTATGCCCGAGTCAATAACGCTGATTCGAAGGTTAGCTGTTGTCTCGGTCAGTTCGGGAAGATCGGCACGCAAAATCACTGACATTCCTTCATCCGTGAATTTCACAGCGTTGGCAACAAGGTTGATAATTATTTGTCTAATTCTTACCTGGTCTCCGATCAGATAGACCGGTATCGTCGGTGATATGTCGTTGATTAAAGTAATGCTTTTACTACTGGCACTAAGTCGAAATATTTCTTCAATCTCCTTTAGCTCGTAGCGTAGGTCGAATGAAGAGGGGGTTATGACAAGTTTTCCGGATTCTATTTTACTCAAGTCGAGTATATCGTTGATGATAGTCAATAGGTTGTTCGCTGAGCTTTGGGCCATGCTGCAAAGCTCTTTTTGTTCAAATGTTAATCCGGTATCACGGAGAAGGTTCAACATTCCGAGAACACCGCTCATTGGCGTGCGAATTTCATGACTCATATTTGCGAGAAATTCACTTTTTGCTCTGCTTGCTTTTTCCAATTCCAGGTTATTTGCCACGAGTTTCTTCTCCGCTTCTTTGCGCGAAGTGATATCGGTAACAATTGAATGAACAGTTTGGCGACCATTGAGTGTTATCAGGCTGCTTGAAACAGTCACATCGCGCATCTCTCCGCTTGCCAGTTTGTGTCTGAATTCAAATTGATGAGCTTGTGAATTCCTGATTCTGTCGATTGCAGAAGACACCTCTTCTTTGCTCAGGAGGTTTAGGTCGGCAATATGCATATTTTTCAGCGCCTCACGACTATAACCGTAAAATTCTGCAGCTGCATTGTTAGCATCGATAATCTGTTGAGATTTGGGGTCAATGAGGAGCATGACGGCGCGGTTGTCATAAAATTGTCTTGTATACGATTGTTCACTGACCTGGAGTTCGTTGACGCGCTCCCGAACTTCATTTTCAAGGTTTGTTCGGTGGGTTGCCAAGGTGCCGATCATCAGTGAAAAAGCAAATGTGAAGAGAAGACCGACGGATGTCACCACGAGAGTTAGGTGTCTGTCATTAGCGGGGTGGAATTTTTGACTTGGTGAAATCAGTATCTGGTACGAGTTGTTAAATGCAAAAAGTGGAAAAGATATAGTGAGAGGATCTTTATCCAGTGGGGTAGTTTCGTCGGGATTATTCGCCGATGAATTTGACGTGGTAGAGCTGGCTAGAAAACGTTTATTATCCCCTTGGTCGAGTTGGTATAGCTTGATTGTGGAAAATGTGTTTTGGGAGCTTGATAAGTAGTCGTTAACCAAGTCGTGATAGCTAAGCAGTGCAGTGGCAAGTATTGAATGCTTTGTTGTCAGGTTTGCCTCAGCGGCAAGATATATCTGTGTCCCCAAGCCAGATTTTTTAAATTGCCTGATTGGGAGAGGATCTGAAGCTGAGGTGAGTTTACTGGATATGGCCGCATGGATAGTTGCCAGTCGGTTCGCATCGTTGGCATGGTCGAATCCATTACACATTGCTTCATCTTCGCAGGTTTCTGCCGGGTAAGAGGAAAGTATTAGATTGAATTTGCGGGCCTTATCTGGTGAGTTCCACGTGCAATCGCTGTTTAAGGGGCTTTGTCTTGTACATTCCTCTTGTGATGCGATAACTCCCCACCCGAGTACAGGTGGTGTGGTTCGTGGCAGGATTTTGCGGAGACTCTCTGTGGATAGGTCGGTAACGCTTGAGACCAGTAGAGTATTTTTTAGATGGGTAAGGGAGGTATGTTCTATACTTGATGTGGTATTTGTCAGAGTGTTGAAGCGTAGCTCCGCCAGGCCAGAGAAGATTTCTGCATTAGAACGTTGCTCGGAGTCGGATGCCAGAAATACAGCACCTGCCGTTAGTAGCAACCCGATAGCTGCTGTCGCCCAGCCTTCGGTATGTTTGTATTTCTTTACATTTCCCGGGGCGTATGTTCGTGAATATTTTATTGCCAGATCGCCTATGATTACTGTGGTAATGAACAGCATTGCAAATGCGATGGTGTTCATTCGTGTTCTCGTGATTGTCTCCCTCCAACTTCGTGCTTCACGGTCAATGCCAATAACCAAAAGTAGTTCGTTACTCTCACGATCGATTATTGGCGCGAAGGCGGAAATAAAGGTGCCGTATTCATCTTGGTAAGGTCCTTCGACCTGTGGATTACGGGTCTTCAGGACCTCCCATAGAGCTTTAGGTGGTTGTTCGTAAATTGTGCCTGGAGCGGATGCTAAAGGGTCATCGGATGCAAGATTTTCCGGACCAAATAGCAGCTTGTTTTCCTTCTCCGTTATGCTGTAGATCGACCGGATGCCAGCGGCCTGCGCGTAAGATCGCATTTGCTCTTCTATAATTAGAAAATTTTGGTTGGTGCGGTCATCGTTTGTGAAGGCCAATGAGTGGATTTTGTCTATATCGATTTGATGAGCAATGGCTTCCGCTTGAAAGAGCATTCCTTTTTTTTGTGTGCGATCCGATAGTTCTGTTCGCCATTCAGTTAGGGGGTAAGTCCCGGCAATTATCGCGACGATCATGATTGCAACAGTTTTGTCCCACTTTGAACGATGAGTGATTCTGAAGACGGGAACGAAAGGCGGACGTATCCAAAAATAAGCTGTGACCAAGATTGTTACGGTGAGTGAAAGTTGTGGCCAAAGACAGCTTGGAGCGTAATCGAGCAGAGACAAGTAGGTCGGCAGGTTGTTGTTACTATTGGGTAGCGACTTAAAGACGAGCGACCAGGCAAGTAGACCGTGAAGTAGCAGCCCAGCGATTAGAAGTTTGCTGAGTGACTTGCGCATTGTTGAACGATAGTTCTCCCATATCCATGAACATGAGAAAATATTCAACGCTCCGATAACAAATTGAATGTAGTCCAATTGGTAATTCATTATGGCAAGTTACAGTGTAAACGATTTGACTGGGGGTAGTGCAACACTCCTTTTTTAAGATGAGTTCTCGAGAGCAAAAGCACCGAGATTTGACAAAATTCATGTCCTCGTCTCCACGTTGAGTTTAAGTGCCAGTTGTTTACAAGCTGGGGGCTGACGCGAAAATCCGGGTTAACGTTTTTTGATCGTGATCGATTTTTTTACTGCATCCTTGGGAGTTGCTCGGCGGAGTTGAAAGAGGAAAGTAGTATTTCTTAGCTTGACAATTAGAGGCTCGCCAAGTTCGTCAACCTTGTCGTTGGCGATAATTGTCATTTCACTGCCGCTAGTGCTGATGCTCAGGTTGCCTGACGGGTGTTTGATACCGCCAAGTATTTCTTCTGGAAAGATAAGGCGTAATGGTTCGTTGGCGCTAAGTGGGATACTGAAGTCGATTTTACTTTTTATTGCGGTGATTTGGAACTCCAGGTCCTCAATGCGGTCGAGAAGGCCGGTGAAAACTGCCCTTGTCGCTTGCCTTAGTTGGGTTATCTCCCGACGCAGAGCAGAGCTTTCCAGGTGGGTGGTGATTTTTGTTGTTCTGCCTGTATCTTTGTTTTCAGCAGGAAGTTCGTCAAAGAGGTTTTCTGTTTCTTTCTGGGGAGTCACTTCGTTGCTGGTGCCAAGCGAAGAGATAAATGGCAGTCCTTTATCCTGGAAGTAATGCTCGAAACTCCATAGTGCGATAAAACCCGCCAGCAGAAATATCCACATTCTTCGCATTTATTGCACATCCTCGCTTTGATGCAGACTTCATCATTTTGAAACGGGTTCGCTGAATTTCATTTCCGCAGTTTGCGGATTGCGTCTTCGTAGTTGCTTTGTCCGTAAATCGCACTACCCGCTACCAGGACATTGGCGCCTGCCGCAGTGGCCGTAATAGCCGTCGTCTCAGTGATCCCACCGTCAACTTCCAGAAACATCTTCTTCCCGCATCGTTTAAGATGCTCGGAAGCTTCAGAGATTTTCTCAAGAGTTGACGGGATGAACTTTTGCCCTCCCCAGCCCGGATTTACCGTCATCACGAGTAGCAAATCGACTTCACCCAGGATCGGGAGAATTTGGGTCAGAGGTGTCCCAGGATTTAATGCGACGCCCGCTTTGGCGCCCAGGCGTTTAATTTCGTTTATTGTACGATGAATATGCTTTGTTGCCTCAATATGTACAGTGATCAGATTGGCGCCGGCATCAACAAAGGCTTCCAGCTGTTGTTCAGGGTTCTCAATCATCAGGTGTACATCGGCAAAGAAATTCAGTTTTTTCTTCAGTGAGGAAAGTACTCCCGGGCCAAATGTGATTGGCGGGACGAATTGTCCATCCATAATATCGAGATGAAGCCAGTCGGCGCCTGCGTTAATTACGGCGCTCGCTTCTTCGTTAAATCGGCCCCAGTCCGAGGCCAGCAAAGATGGAGCAATAAGTAATGTCGGCTTCATGATATTCCTTAGTTGGTATTGATGTCTCTATCTGTCGCAGTTCGGGGTGGTTGTTTATCGTTATCAGGAGGGGTGGTGAATGATACTCCCTGAAATGAAATGCCCTTAATGATTTCAGAAATCGGAAGTCTCTTTTTGCCAGGAAGTTGCGCCTCGTCGATCGAAAGTATCCGTCCATCTCCGCAAATAACGCAAAGTGCCGCTTCTTTATTTGGAATTATATCTCCCGGATTGTAGCGGTTGAGTTGTTTGTGCTGAGTTGGTGTGTCGGGAAGAAGATGGGCGCGATAGATTTTCAGCGTTTCAATTTGCCCATTTCCATTGTCATGAGAGGCTATAGTTTGGAAGAAAGTTCGTGCCCCTGGGAAAGGCGATGAAGCAAGGATTCTTCTTAGGCAGACGTCTGCGGGCTCATTCCATGAGATCGTCGCGTCCTCGGTAGTCCATTTGTCAGCGTAGGTTGAATCGCTATCAATCTGAGGTTTGGCAGTCAGGTCTCCTTGAGCGATAGCTTCAAGCGTGGAAAGAAGCATTTCTGCGCCCTTGCTGGCGAGTGAGTCGTGCAGATCTGCCAATGTTGTCAGTTCATCTAAAGGATATTTTTCGCAGGCAAAAACAGGACCGGTATCCAGACCTTCTTCGGCTTTCATCAATGCGACACCACATTCTTTATCTCCTGAAAAAATTGTATATTGCAGGGGAGCGGCGCCGCGCCAGCGCGGAAGCAGTGATGGGTGAATATTGATTATGCCGCGCGGTGCAAAATTAAGCAGGGCCGTGGGTATGATTTTCCCATAAGCAACGGTCACGATAACGTCGAGATTCTCAATCGCATTGAGTGCTTCGCACATGCCAAGAACTTCCGGGTTGCCAGTGATTGCCGGCCGGTGGTTGATCGTCAATTGTTCCGAAGAGAGCTTCAGGCTCTTGAGTGACTTTGGTTGGAAGACAGGTATGGAATATTTTTCCGCCATTACCTTTACGGCGGGAGGCGTGAGTTTTTGCCCTCTTCCCGCAGGTTTGTCTGGTTGGGTGATTACCGCAGCCACGTTCCAGGTTTTGGAGTCAATCAGGCCCTGAAGAGCCGGCAGGGCAAAGTCTGGTGTTCCGATAAAAACGGTATTACGTCTGGTCGTCATTTTGTCTTTTGGGATGTCATCGTATCTGCTGGTAATCGTCGGTGAGCTGTTTCAGTTTTTGTTTAATGAGGTTTCGCCGAAGACGAGTCAGGTGGTCTATGAATAAAATGCCATCCAGATGATCGATTTCATGTTGCAGGCAGATGGCCAGTAGCCCATCGGCGGAGATTTCTATGGAGTCTCCCCGTTCGTCAAGCGCCCGGACGACAACAGTCTCATGGCGCTCGATAGTTTCCCGAACGCCGGGGATGCTAAGACAGCCTTCTTCCGATTTGATTTTCCCGCTACTTGAGACAATTTCCGGATTGATCAATTTCAGCAGAGAGGAGAGCTCTTGCGAGTGATTATCGGATTTCCTGCGCTGCTCGACGTCTACAACGATGACGCGGTGATCTGAGCCAATTTGTGGTGCCGCCAGGCCAATTCCTTCTTCGGCATACATTGTTTCAGCCATATCTGAAAGTAGGGCGCGAATTTCGTCGTTAACTACGGTAACCGTGCTACACGGTTCTTTCAATGTCGGGTCCGGATATAATACCAGTTCAAGAATTGCCATAATTTGCCGTGTTTGAGCTATTGGGTCTGTCTTCCTTGGACGCAGACTATAGCTGAAATTTATTGTTGTAAACTTCAGGCTGTAATTTGCGTTATCCCTTCGAGTAACTCCTCAGGGGTAAATGGCTTGTAGACAATTGGGCACCCACTTTCAGCCAGGGCCTTCTGGATCAGGGAGTCTCCTTTTGAACCTGAAAGGAAAACAACCTTTTTCGAACTTCCTGGTGCGAGTTTTTCCAGAGCCAGGCGCAGGGATTGACCGTCCGTATCCTCGAGATGAAGGTCGATGAGGATAAAATCGGCATCCTCAATTTGTTCGGGGTGATTCAGAATCTCTGTTCCCGAAGATTCGCTAAAGTTGCAGACTCCTGATTCCTGGAGGATAAGCTGGAGAATTTTTTTGATGACATTTCTTACTTCAGGCTCATCGTCGACGATGATGAATTTTCGTCTTTCCCCGATGGACGCCTGGTAAGACTCCATTGTGGAGCCGGATAGTTTTTTGTTTGTCGGATTTTCTGAGTGTACCGGTGGAATTTTTTCAGAAACGGTCAGTGAGCTCGTAGTCTCGCGGATAATGCTTGTTTCAGTTGTGAACTTAGCTGCAATTTCTGGCTCAGCGATTGATGTTGGAATTGTTAAAGATATCTCCAGCAGGTCGCGGTTTAAGCGGGCTTGCAGCTGGTAGTTAAGCCGCCTGGCGATTGCCGCAGCGGCGGCGAGACCAAAATCTATCGGAGCTCCTCGTTCGGAACGAGCCAGTAGAGGATTAAAAAGCTGATTTAAATCCACTGTCTGACAAGCCGCAGAGTGGAGCGATATTGAAATGAGGGTGTTGGAGTCGGCTCTCGAACTTTGGATTAGTATTTCAGTAGGCATTTCGCTTTGTGCTGGAGCAAGGAGTGCCATGGCTTTGATTACCTCGCCCAGAAGAAAGGCCAGCAAATTTCGATCGCCTACAAATTCCTGGTCGCCGTGGCGAAGATTGAGTAAGCATTCTGCATTACCGAGTTTGCGTCTTCGTTCCAGGAGAGAGGTAGTTTCGCGGATTATTTGTTCAAGGCGCAACGCAGAGGACTGATGTGCTCTTGTTGAACAAATCATCACAGCGCACTGGGTGATTTCTGAGATTTTCCAGGCTTCACTGGCAATTGTTTTGCAGAACTGCTGGACTTTTTCCTTTTGCGGGCCTGTCTCCGCCAATTGTTCGATGATGCTGATTAGAGATATGACTGTGGTCAGCGGGTTACCAATTTCATGGCCGATTAGGTGCATAAATGACGACATGACATCGGGTTCAGCGAGTGATGACCAATATACTGCATTTGTTACGTCAAGAATGTCATCTTTTGCTGAATTGTTGTCACTCATGCAATAAACTCCACTGAGGGCAGGTTTGAGGGATATTCTTGGTGAACAAAACAAAAATCATGTTGCGAATCATGGCGAATCCTAAGATATCGGCAGTTGGCGGTGCTTTGCTGATTACCTTTATTCTTTGTTTTTATTCGCCTTATCGACTCGAAGATACACAGACGGCTATTTTCCCGGCGATCACCTTGGTGGCTGTTCTTATCGCACCATTTCGTAGCCTGAAACTGAGAGCTGTTGTCTTCTTTCTGCTTTTGATGGTCTGGGCGGCATCGGCGTTACATATAAGAGGATATTTTTTCAGTTTTGACGAAAGTATCGTCGCCCGACTTGATGATGATCCGCAGGAGATTGTCGCTCGCGCTCTGCTGGTAAGGAGCAATCAGATTTCGACACAATACGGATTTCCTGGTTTTCAGCTTATTCAGCGTTATTTCTCCGGGGCTGAAGCGGAACGTTGGAGCAATGAGCATCCCCAGGCCCTGATGTTGGTTACGGGTAATCCTTATTGGATGAAGGTGTATTTACCAAGAGGTGAAGGGGTGCTGCGACTGGCGAAGTTTACTGCCCCTTTCGGAGGAGAGCTTAAACTTTTGCTCGATCCGGTTTTTTTAAATCTGCCAGCAGCTCCCTATGAACTAAGTAGGCATTTTTTGGCATTTATATCTCAGAGTCGTGAGGCAAGTCGCCGTCTTTTTGCCACTGCTGACACGACTAGGTCGCCGCAGGAGTTTGAAGATGCCGCCTACGGTTTTTACGAAGCTGCTCATATCGATGGGCAATGGAAAAGCCACGAGCCGCGGGGATATGCATTATTTGCTCTGGGGAATATGAAAATGTTGGCGGCGCTTGCAGCTGGTGATTTTCTTGAAGGGGAAGTTCGGTGTGCCAGTGATTTTTATCGGCGAGCGGCTGGGGCCGTTGCCGGAGCAAAGACTCCCGGCCTAAAAGCGGCGATATTGAATAATATCGCTTTAGCTGAGGCTTTGCTTGCCGACGGTGAAAAAGATTATCGTCAGGTTGGTAAGTGGTTGGAAGAATCGCGTCGGATCGCCAGTGTTTCTGGAGACCTTATTGCGGCGGGAGCTGCTTTGGATAATCTGAAGCAAATGCGTGAAGGAGGAGTATTGTGATTTTGGATAACCTGCAGCGTACAGCACCGGAGAATTATCGAAGGGTGCAATTGCTTTCCGATGTTGTTGTTAATCAGATCGCGGCAGGGGAAGTCGTGGAGCGCCCGGCTTCAGTGGTCAAGGAGCTGGTGGAAAACTCGCTTGACGCTGGGGCGAACGAAATAACCGTGATCGCGGATAATGGCGGCAAGAGTTTTATAGAAATTCGCGACAATGGCTCTGGAATGTCCGAACAGGACGCCCTTCTTTCTGTAGAGAGATTTGCAACTTCCAAGGTGCGTTCGGTTGATGATTTGCTTGGTATCTCCACTTTTGGTTTTCGCGGCGAGGCACTTTCTTCAATCGCTTCGGTTTCATCGTTTGTGTTGCAGACTAGAGAGGCGAGGGAAGCTAAGGGAACAAAGCTGCTGATTGAAGGCGGCAAATTGCGAACCGTTGAAACAGTTGATTGTGAAACGGGAACAACAGTGTCTATTCGCCGTTTATTTTTTAATGTGCCGGCTCGACGCAAGTTTCTTCGCGCTGACACCACCGAAGAGGCGCAAATAAAAGTGGTGCTTCAGGATATGGCTTTGGCTAACCCGGCTGTTCGTTTCAATCTCGTTTTGGATGGACGTTCGGTATTCAGCTATGAGCCGGTTGCTGATTTTTTCGCCCGTACTGTTTCCGTGCTTGGATGTAACAATGAGTTTCTCTCAATCGCTCCGCCGGCTGTCCCCGAGCGAGAGCTGATAACGGTATCAGCGATGTTATCCTTACCGCATCTTGCTGTCAGCGGTGCCGGCAAGCTTCGTTTGATAGTCAACGGGCGTGTTGTGCGCGACAAGTTGCTACTAAGGGCTGTCAAGGATGGTTATGGCAGTTTGCTTGCTCCCGGGCGCTATCCTTCGGGCGTGCTGGCACTTCAGCTTGACACCGAGTTGGTAGATGTCAATGTTCATCCACAGAAAACGGAAGTCCGTTTTCGCGATCCGCGGGCTGTCATGGTTGTTGTCAGTGGTGTGATCCGTCGACGTCTGGAATCCGAAAGGGTAGATATTTCTCTGCGTTCATCGGCCTTACTGACAGATAATTTATTTTTACAGGATGCGGGTCGGGTGGCCAGCTGGGGGGTGGGCACTCCGCTGGCCGATAGGGGACAGAGCTATCATGTAGACGGAAACATTTCTGGGGCGACTGAGGTTGTGACCTCAGATGGAGGGTATGCATATACGACGGATGCAATTTCTCTCTGGGCGGAAAAGGAAGTTCGAGTTGCAGTGGATACAGAAACTCAAACTTCGGTAATTCAATCTTCGGTACCCCAGACTTCAGTGCCGCTTGGTCGGTTAAGATATCTGGGGCAGGTTTTTCAGTGTTACCTTATATTTGCCGATGAAAAGCGGTTTGTACTTCTTGATATGCATGCCGCACATGAGCGGATTACTTATTCACAGCTCAAGCAGGCTTTTTTGGAAGCGGCTCCGGTTACTCAGGTCCTCCTTTTGCCTGAAATTATCGAACTTGACGCGGCCAGTCTTGATGACTTTGCGCACTACGCTCCGGCTTTGTGCAAAGTGGGTTTTGATTGTGAAGTGTTTGGTGAGCGGGAAGTTATAGTTCGCGGCGTTCCGGCAATACTCCGAGATTGCAATATTCAACAGCTTTTTTTGGAATTGCAATCAATTGAGCATAGTGGAAGCTGGATGGGAGGTGTCGAGACCAGAATTGACGCTGTATTGGCCCGACTGGCCTGTCATGGCAGTGTGCGAAGCGGGCGGATGCTCAAGGAGGAAGAAGCTTACTCTTTGCTTGATGCGCTGCAGGAGGCGATTTCCGGTCCATTTTGCCCTCATGGTCGCCCTGTCATGCGGATGATGAATGAATTGGATATTGAATTGATGTTTGCTCGACGCTGATGGATCATTCTGTAAATCCAAATGGTTTGCGACCGCCGATTGTTGTCGTCAGTGGGCCCACCGCGAGCGGCAAGTCGGCGCTTGCCCTGGCGTTGGCTCAACAGCTTGGTGGAGAAATTGTTAACGCTGATTCGGTGCAGATTTATAAACGATTTGATATTGGCTCGGCCAAACCATCACAGTCTGAGATGGCAAAGGTTCCGCATCATCTTTTTTCTGTTCTTGAACCAGATGAACAATGTAATCTGGGGCTGTTTATTCGTCGTGCCGAGGAAGAGATAGCAGGGATACATGCGCGTGGCGGTATCCCTGTTGTGACGGGGGGCACTGGTCTCTATGTGCAAGGATTGCTGCATGGTGTGCTTGATGATGGGATGAAGGGGGATCTTTATTCGCGCAGGCATTCGTCAGTCGCGGATTTTTCTTCAGCGGAGTCGTCTCCCGTTGTAGCGGCTTCTGATGAGGAAGTTTATACTTCGTTGCAGGCGCTGGATCCTCTGGCTGCAGCTGTTCTTAATCCTGCAGATCGCCAGCGGGTTCGTCGAGCCTTGGAGGTGGCGCAAAATACAGGACGCAGTCTTGTCGAGTTGCAGAGAGAACACGGATTCTCTGATTTGCGCTATCCTGCTCTGGTTCTTGTTGTACTGCCTGACCGAAAAAAGCTTTACCGTCGTATCGATGAGAGAGTGGATCGGATGCTTGCCTCAGGGTTTATTGAGGAGGTGCAAGTTATTTGTCGAGATTTTGGTGGGGAGCCATTTTCTGGTGAAATTTCTCTCAGACAATGCCCGGCACTGTCGGCAATCGGTTACCGTCATATGGTGATGTATCTTGATGGGCAGTTGTCGTTGTCTGAGGCGGTAGCTTTGATGAAACGCGACACAAGGCGTTTTGCCAAGCGACAGTATACCTGGTGGAGGAATCAGCCGGTGAAACGCGGTTGGAGGGTCGAAGCCGATCATTTGATATTTGAATTGTCGGATATTATTACTGGCGTGCACACCTTCCTTGGCCAGACGCCTCCCCCCGGGCTGGTATCGGTCAGGTATTTGCGGTATAGCCCGGATATTGTGTGAAAGGTTCCGGGTGAATTTTTTGTATTTGATTGCCACATGAATTTTTTGCGTGGATTTTGTTGCGACGAGGTGATCGTTGAGTCCAAGGAGAGGATATGTCTGTTGAAGGAGTTGCTCCGCTCGAATTTGAGAAAGAAGTCGTTGAGGCTGAGAATGAGCTCGCCCGGTTGCGTCGTCTTGTAGAATCTGGAGAGACTTCGCTGGTAGCAGATGCGGAGCGACTTGAACGTCGTTTGGAAAAGCTTCGTCGGGGCGCATATAGCAACCTCAGTGCTTACCAGCGTGTGCAGTTGTCTCGCCACGTTGAGCGACCTTTTACCAGCGATTATATCGCTGAGCTGATAGGGGATTTTCAGGAGCTGCACGGAGACAGAGTTTTTGGTGACGATCCGGCGATTATTGGTGGTGTCGGGTTGTTTAGTGGAGAGCCGGTTGTTGTGGTCGGCCATCAGCGGGGTCGTACGACTCAGGAGCGGATGTATCGCAACTTTGGAATGCCGCAGCCTGAAGGCAATCGTAAGGCACAGCGGCTATTTCGTTTCGCCGAGAAATTTGAATTGCCGTTGTTGCTTTTTATTGACACTCAGGGTGCATACCCTGGGTTGGAGGCTGAGGCCCGGGGCCAGGCGGAGTCCATCGCCAGCAGTCTGATGACCCTCTGCTCCTTGCGGACTCCGATTATTTCGACTGTTATTGGAGAAGGTGGAAGTGGTGGTGCGTTGGCGTTGGGCATTTGTGACCGCCTGCTGATGTTGGAAAATGCGATTTACTCTGTGATATCTCCGGAAGGATGTGCATCTATACTTTGGGGGAAAGAGGACCCGAGTCGAGTCGCTGAATATGCGGCAACCGCAGCCGATTCGCTGAAAATAACGGCAACGGCTTTGGCGGAGTTCAAGATTGTCGATGAAGTTGTTGCTGAGCCATCGGGAGGAGCGCATCACGATCGCACCCAGACTGCAAGGTTGTTGTCCAAGGCTTTGGCCAAACATCTGGCGGAGTTGAAGACTTTTTCAGTTGATGAACTTTTGGCTCGTCGTTACGAAAAATTCCGTAAGATTGGCGATTTGTCCTGAAAGGATGTGGAAGTTGTTGGTGTGCTGTCACCGGCCCGGTCATTTGGAAACTGAGCAAAAAACATAGTTGGCTGGCGATAGCCAGTTTCTGCGGAATTTTTACTCCGCGATATCTACTTAACCCGTCTGAAAGACAGACATAACAGGTGCTGATTATGGCCGATAATTTACGCTATCCCCCAGGATATGTTCCTTTGACTGCGCATGAGCTAGGGTTGGTCTCCAATGGCCCAGGAGTGAAGAATAACGGTGGTTCTTCTCGCTCTTCGGGATCTGGTGGTGGACATCGTGGACGATCTGACCGAGGTGGGGAGCGTGGCGACAGAGGAGGGGATCATTCAGATCAGCGGCGACAGTCGGCGCGGATGCCGGCAAGGCCTCAGCAGCGTTCGGATCATCGAGGTGGTCGCGATGGAGCTGGACGTGGGGAAGGTGGAGGTGAATTTCGCGTAGACAGTCGCGATAATCGTCAGGGTGGAGGAGAGCAGGGGACTGAGTCACGTCGTTCTCAGAGACCTCGTGGACGTAGACCGCGTCGTCCTGATGAGGGGGGAGATCGCCAGCCGGAGTAAAGTTTTCGCAGTAATCAACACGTTTGGTTATGATCACAGTATAAATGACTCGCTGTAAATTGATTTGGGGAAGCCTGAGCCGGTTTGCTGACCGTCTCCAGGTGTCCTGACATTGTCCGTCAGATCAAGTCACATAAACCTTGCGGTTGATTAATACTCCCTACTGAAGTAAAGAAGCGGCGGTTTTGATTGTCCGGGTAGTTGACCTACTGGACTGGATAACCACGATAAAGATGTACTTTGCGCTGGCATTTGTCAGTCAAGTCTTAGGCAGTACATTTAATTTTTGGCGGAGGATATCTCGCATCCTACTGCTACATAAAAAGTGATAAGAAGCACAAATGGCAAAGAATGACGACAGTATAGAGCTCAACGGCGTGGTCAAGGAGTGTTTTCCGAACACGACTTTTCGTGTCGAGTGTGAAAACGGGCATGAGCTTCTTGCTTATCTTGCCGGCAAGATGCGTAAGTATTACATTCGCGTGCTTCCTGGAGATCATGTCAGGGTGCAGATTACACCCTACGATTTGAGCCGGGGGCGGATTATCAGACGTTTCACCAAACCGCCTAAGGATTCTGACTTTGCCACGGAAGAAGGATAGGTCAAACCGGGGGAATACGTATGGAGTCGGGGTTGACCGAGTAGAGCTGCGGTGTGCAAGTTCCGGTAGTTCTCGAGCTCCTTTTTCTTCAGAACGAGATAGAAATCCTCTATCACCGGTAAAAGTCTTACTTTCTATTGCCGGTTCAGACCCCAGTGGTTGTTCCGGGATTGCAGCTGACATTAAAGTTGCCCAAGCTCTGGGATTCCACCTTTCTTTCGCCATAACATCTATTACCGTGCAGAATTCTGCAGCCGTATTGATGGCAACTCCCGTTACGGGGCAGCAATTACTCGGGCAGCTTAAAGCAATTTCTGCACAATTCCCTCTTGCTGCTGTGAAGATTGGTATGGTCGCATCGGCGGAGATCGCCGAGGTGATAGCTGATTGGCTGGGGACTCAACCGAGGATGCCAGTCGTGTATGATCCGGTACTACGCGCATCAAGTGGTGGATGGCTATACGACTCAACTTCTTGTGAAATACTTAGTAAAAAACTTTTGCCGTGCTGCGATTTGATAACGCCAAATTTTTTCGAAGCGGCGTTTCTTCTTGAAACACCAATAGATCAAGTCAGAGAGAATACTGCTCAGGCGGGTAGGGCACTTCTGCAGTTGATGAAAGGATCTACCGATGAAGAGAATTCAGGGCGTGCGGTTTTGATAACTGGTGGCGATGAAGAGGGAGCTCTTGTTCGTGATTATCTTTTTTATGACGGTATGTTCGCTGAAGTGACGGGACAAAAGGTGTTCACTGAAAACACCAGAGGGACTGGATGTGCCTTGTCAACCGCCATTGCTTGTCACCTTGTTTCCACTTCCGATGTTTTGTTGGCGGTAACTCAGTCCAGGCGTTACGTTGAAGAAACGCTGATGAATTCTCGGATAAACAATATTTCTACTATCGGAGCAGGTCCTCTTCTGCACCAAAAGATCGTAAATTGATGAAAGGCATTTTTGTTTTACTGACTACCGTGCTTGATCATGATGGGTGCAACGTTGCTCCGGTGATGGGTCTGGCCGAGGCTGATTATCAGGCTATAGCCCTGGCGCGTAAAATTGCGAATGCTCAGAATGGCGTGGAAGTGGTTGCTGTTTATGCTGGTGTTGGGAATGGTGGCCTGAAGTTGCGTCGGGCTCTTGCTGCAGGAGCAGATCGGGCAATGTGTCTGGAGTTTGCTGTAGATGAGGTCGTGGATTCTCTTTACGTATGTAAAGTTCTCTGGACGAGATTGCGTGCCGAAAATATTATGCTGGTGCTTGCAGCGGAAATTTCGCCTCTTGTTGCTGTGGTTGTTAATCCCTTGCAGTTGGCCGGCATGCTAGGTTGGCGGGTAGCACGGGCGATATCGCCAGTTGAGAAAGTTGAGTTTGGATCGTTTGAAGAACCACGGGTGATAATTTTGCGAACGGCTACTTATCCCGTCGCTGAGCTTTTGGCTTTTTATAAGCCGGCTCCGATTGCACTGGTTGAGGCCGCCAGGAAAGAAATAGATTTTTTCCGGAGTGATTCGCAGACGATTGAACGGTCTGTTGCATGTTGCGGTGTCGAGGCAGAGATGAGAGCGCCTTGCCGTTTTTTTTCCACAGCATCAGAATTGATTGCTGAACTTGTAACGCATTGTCCAGTAACAAGAGGGGTCTAAGGATATGCCTGTGCTGCTTGTCGATTGCCCGGATGGTGAGTTGCCAGAGTATTTTTCACGTCTTGTCGCCACCGCTGAGGCTTGTATGGGGGCGACAGCAGCCACGCGCACCGTTATGTTGCTGGGAAAATGTGTCCCTGAAAGACTTGCCGATCGGCTGCGGGCATTTGCTAAAACAGAGTTTTCTTGGTGCGAAGTCACTGCCGATCGGGATGAGATTATTGATATCGCTCAAGCTGTGCTCGTCGGTCTCAATGGTCTAATGATACATTCTGGCCCTGAAATTATTCTTGCGGCAGAGCGTAGTTTTGCCGGGCAGGTTCTTTCACTATTGTCGGGGATGACGTTGTCTGGTTTGGTCCGCAATGTGCAGGAAATTCGCATGCTGGAAGTTCGTGACCAAAGAGTGTTTCGTTGTCGCAATGCCGCCGCGCGTGTTGTCTACGATATGGAGATTTTAACTCCGCTGATGCTGGCAACGGTTGATGTAGGGATGGTGGCTGATGCAGGTATGATAGTTGCCGGTGGAGGGGCTTTTACGTCCGAGGATGCCTATCAGAATTTTGTTTCTTCTGTGGCGGAGGAGATGCATGCTCTTTGTCTGGCTTCACGTGGAGCTGTTGATATGGGAGCTGTCGCTCGGGACAAAGTTGTCGGACTTTCAGCCCGACAGGTTATTGCTGATACATATCTGTCACTGGGGATTTCTGGTGCGCCTCAGCATATGTTCGGTGTGCAGTCTTGTGATTTTGTTGCTGCCGTTAATCTCGATCCCGATGCTCCGATTTTTCGTTATGCCGATATCGGACTTGTGGCGGACGTAACGGAGTTTGTCGAGCAGTTGCACGTGATTGTTAAGTCTGACCATGGATGAGTTTCTGGAGGATAGTTGGTGATGAAAATTTTTTTGAGTCTAATCGCCATGGTTTTTTTGTTTTCGTGCAAAGAGCCAGTTGCTGAATCACGTGTAATTTATTTTGAAAATAGTTCGGGTAAAACTCCTGAAATCTCCGTGGAGATTGCCGACACCGAACTTTCTCGTCAGCATGGTTTGATGTTTCGCCGGGAGCTTTGTGAAAACTGTGGAATGCTTTTCATTTTCCCGGACGAGGACTTTCGTGCTTTTTGGATGAAGGATACCTATCTTTCGCTTGATATTATTTTTATTCGGGAGGATGGTCAGGTGATAAATATTGCCAATGGAACAATTCCTTTTTCGACGCGCAAAATCCCATCTACTGCTCCAGCTAAATATGTCCTGGAAGTAAAAGCCGGAGATGCGTCCAAGTTTGGTATCTCGCCAGGTGCGAAGTTGCATCATCCAGGTTAGGCCGAAAATGGTCTGGATGATGCAATTTTAGCGGATTATTTGCCGCGGTCGGGATTGTCTACTTCCAGGGCGTCAGACTTGGAATCGAGTCCGAGGAAAGCTTTCATCTGTTCAACCAGCATGTCGTATTGCTTGGGGTCGGCGAGATTAAGGCGATATTCGTTAATAACCTTGATCATCATATCGTCAACCCAGCTTTTCCAGGCAGTTTCAGATACGTTGTCGAATATTTGTTGGCCCAGCTCGCCGGGGAAAGGGGGTTTTTGCAGGCCAGGCGCCGAGGTTCCGAATTTTACACAATGCACAATTCTTTCTGTTGTCATGAGAACTCCAATATTGTCGGGGTCAATATAAGTTTATGGGGTTTTACGAACCGCTCCGGAAATTGCACGTAAATTCATCATAGATAGGATAGATTTTTCTTGCACCCAGTGTCACTGATATATCAGTCTGCGTGGGCAGGCAAACATCTAAGGGGACGATGAAATGAATGAGAGCAAGAGAATTTCTGTGATTGGTGTGGCATCCGATGTCGGGGGACTTTATCGCGGTGCCAGTCAGGCCCCGGCTGTCTTGCGCACTCGCGGTTTGCCGGATTCTCTTTCCCAACTTGGTTATTTGGCAGGAGACAGCGGCGATATCATCGCTGTGGAAGTTGATTCGGAAGGGGGGCAGGAAATAGTCAATCATCTGCAGGTAGTTCAGGTGGCACGTAACCTTTATGACCGAATGTTGGAAGTCTTGGCGAACGATACGTTTCCTTTGATAATAGGTGGGGACCATTCAATCTCCACTGGCTCGGTGGCGGCTTTTTCGGACCACTGTCGGTCGCGTGGGCAGAGACCGGGTTTGCTCTGGGTGGATACTCATGCGGATATCAATACTCCGCAGACAAGTCCGAGTGCTTGCGCCTTTGGTATGCCAGTTGCCGCATTGTTGGGAATATTCCCTGATACATTGTCGAGAATATCCAGTAATCCGCCGGCACTCCTTGCTGAACAGATTGTTTATGTCGGCTTGCGTGACGTTGACCAGGGTGAACGTCGGTTGATTCGCGACATGCGGATTCAGGCTTACACAATGAAGGAGATCGACGCGGTAGGTCTGGCTGCTGTAGTGGAGAAGGCGGTTGCCCATCTGCGCCAACATTGTGATTGTGTAATATTATCTTTCGATCTTGATGTATGCGATCCACAAATTGTCCCAGGCACCGGGACTCCTAAACGAGGTGGGTTGACGTTTCGGGAGTCACATTTATTGATGGAGCTTCTCTGGGACAGCAATATTCTTGGTGCAGCAGAAATTGTGGAATTAAATCCGGTTCTGGACAAGGACTTTGAAACCGCTGATTTGACAATTTCGTTAATTGAATCGCTTTTGGGCAAGTCGATTCTTTAATGGACGTTGCCAAAGAATGTTTTTTGTCAAACGTACGAAACGTATGTGGGGGCGCCTCGAGAGGCGCCCGCCAATCTGTCGTCACCAGACTTATTTTTTGACCTGGAAAGATCTACCGTGTCAAAAAACTCCGTTGAACGGTAAGGCAGTTGATTATTTGCCACTCAGTGAGAGGACGTATTTAACCAGCGCCTTGCGATCGTCTTCCGAGATATCTGCTCGGCCAACCATTGATGGGCTACCGCTATACTGAGCCGCGCCGTTTGAGATGACATTGAAGAGATCGGCTTCTGTT
>JAQTWB010000082.1 GCA_028689495.1 bacterium
AACCAGCACTGAGTTGGAGGTTACATGGTTGTGGGTATTTGCTGTGTTTGCTTCAGCAGACAAGCCTGAGTCAGTCCACGGGCGAGATTTTGTTGTATTTTCAGTCGGTTCTGCACCGCGAGGATTGTACTTAGGGCGGCTTCAGGGGAACTCAGTGACGCTCCCTGAAGTTCCTCCAGTGATATTTGACCGGCAAGATTATCAACAAAGCTTTCTATATGAGATAGAACCGGGTTACTACTTGCTGTGTTTTTCATTCTTTTACTCCGTTGTCATATCAGGATAAGGGGAATACGATTGCCGGGCCGCCATCTGCAGTTTCCGAGAGAAATGCAGTTTATATGCCAGGAGGTAAGCGGCGTAATTTCAGCAAGTTACTTTTGACCTTTGGCCAGACAGGGCAGATTCTGCCGAACAGCATAGGAGGATAGTGTGTTTTTCAGGAAACTGCGGCAACTTGAAGCAAAAATGGACGATTTTCTCGACCTGGCCAGTGAGGCTGGTTTGGTTTTCCGTGCTGCGGTGGAGGCATATTTTCAAAAAAATCAGGGTGAATTTTCGACTCAGCTCGATAAAATTCGCAATATCGAATCCAGGGCGGACAAGTTGCGTCGGGAAATTAAAAGTGAGCTATATACTGAAACGCTGATTCCTGAATCACGCGGAGACATTCTGGCGTTACTGGAAACAACGGACAAGGCAATCAACGGTGTCAAACGGGTGGTGCAGGATTTTTCTGCCGAGTCACCGGCCATTCCGGTAGTTTATCATGAAAACTTTTTAATTCTTACGGATCGCTCGCAGCAGGCGCTTGAAAGTCTTGTTGTTGCATTGCGGGCATTTTTCCGCAGACCACTTGCGGTTAACGATACTTTACACAAAGTGCATTTTTTTGAAAAAGAGGCAGATCGGGTGGCCGAACATTTGCGGCACGAGATCTTTGCATCTGAGCTGGACCTGGCCGTAAAAATGCATATTCGCGATTTTGTGTTCAGGATGGATCGGGTTGCCGACCTGGCGCAACAGGTTGCCGATCGGTTGGCGATATACGTGATTAAACGAACGGTGTAGTCGCATGGAAATATCCCCGTTCATTTTTCTCGTAAGCGGGCTTTTTCTCGGCTGGTCTCTCGGTGCCAATGATGCGGCGAATATTTTTGGCACGGCAGTTGGTACGCGGATGGTGAAGTTCCGCACAGCAGCTCTCGTCGCCAGTATTTTTGTGATTATCGGGGCAGTTGTCTCAGGCGCCGGAACCTCGGTGACTCTCGGCAAGCTTGGTTCGATCAATACTTTAGGTGGAGCATTTGTTGTCGCTTTTTCTGCTGGCCTGACGGTGTTTTTAATGAATCGCACAGGTATACCTGTCTCAACATCGCAGGCAATCGTTGGCGGTATTATTGGCTGGAACGTTTATAGTGGCAGTGTTACTGACTATAGCTCCTTGCAGCAGATATTTTCTGCATGGGTTGCCAGTCCCTTACTAGCCGCTGCTGCGTCGATACTTCTTTTGAGTGGGCTGAGATTCTTTCTCAATCACATCACAATTCATCTTTTTTGGCTCGATTGGCTTAACCGCATTGCTCTGGTGTTGGTTGGAGCGTTTGGTGCATATTCTTTGGGTGCCAACAATATTGGTAACGTAATGGGTGTATTTGTGCCAGTGTCTCCTTTTCAGGAGGTGGTGATGCAAGGGGTATCAGTCAGCGGTGTTCAGCAGTTGTTTCTTTTTGGTGGTCTGGCTATTGCCGTTGGCATATTTACTTATTCTCAGCGGGTGATGATGACGGTTGGTCGGGGAATTATCGACATGACTCCCGATGCTGCTCTGGTTGTTGTTCTGGCGCATTCCCTTGTCTTGTTCGCCTTTGCCTCGCGTGGATTGCAGGGAATGCTTGCCAGCTTTGGCCTACCCGCACTGCCACTGGTTCCCGTTTCCAGCTCCCAAGTGGTTGTCGGTGCCGTGATTGGTGTCGGAATTGTTCGCGGTGGAGGCAGAAATATTCGTTACGCACTCCTCAGGCGTATCGCCACAGGCTGGGTGATTACCCCGGTCGCGGCATCTCTAGTCTGTTTTATTTTTCTGTTTGTTATGCAGAACGTTTTTGGTCAGCACGTTTATCGCTGCCGGGTCTTTGAGCTGAGTAAAGAGATTGTCGAATACTATGCTGTCAAGGGTTATGTTCTACCGGCAGATATTATTGGTCGTGAGTTTCATTCCGAGCGGAGATTCCTTGCCGAAATCGATGGCGGGAAAACCTTGCCGGTTGGTTTGGGAAGAGAGATTGCAGTTCGTTCTGAAGTTGTGCCAGTGCGGGTTAGCTTGGCCAGGCGCTCCAGTGCTTACTGGCGAGGGCTGCTCAATTATATGCAGTACCGCGCTTTAAGCAGCCTCGACGGTAATTCATATGCTTCGAGATTTGAATTTGCCAACGCACTAAAAAAACTTCATCCCAAGTGGGAGGACTCAACTTTGCGCTTTTTGTTGAACGAGTTTTATGATGCTGGTCCCTGTAACTGGGATTGATTCAGCCGTGAACTTACTTGCAATTTCCGGGTTAACTCCAGCAACGTTGAAAGTCTGCGCTGTTGGAGTCGGGTTTCGCATCCGGCGGCTCTACTGCGACTAGCAGAGGGAAGTCGAGATCGCAGCTCATCAATATAGCTTCCCCCGGACTTAAAGTTGGAAGCCTGCCAATGACCGAACTGTCAGCCTGTCCGCTGGCCCGTTCAATGATATTGCGGTCAAAGTCATTTACCAGTCGATGTACAAGAAATGTCCCGGCCTGACTGAGAATATCTTCTGGAATGTCTCGTGGTCTTTGCGTTGCCAGACAGAGATTCAGGCCATATTTTCTTCCTTCGTTGGCGATCAAACGAAAGGAGTCAAGTGGATATTGTGTGTCTTTCCTGTTGGCATTTTCGTTGAGGAACTGGTGGGCTTCATCAAGGACAATAAGGAACGGTTTCTGCTGAAACTGTCCCATACGCGCTTCATTCAGCAGGAACCTGCCAACCGAGTTGACGACCATCGGACGCACATTGTGTTGGAACGCCAGGTGCTCAAGTGAGACGCAAAAGATTCGGTATTCTGGATCCTTGATAAAGGCACGCAGGCAGGCGATCAGTGATGGACTGTTCTGCGGTTGAAAAAAAGGTGAGAAACTTAGAGAGTTGACCATATCCTCGATGCGATTGATCATTGGAATACATGCTGCGTATTCTGAGGCACTGAATGAACCCCAGTAATCGTTCTCAATTGAGCTTCTGTTTGGGTGGACACATTCATTTTCAATTTGCGTCCCCAGAGAGTGAACGTCAAATCGTCCAGAAGGCGCCTCAAGCGCGGTGATGTGTTTGCGATAAGCATCGAGGAACCGTTTTTTTGCTTTATCGGCTTTAATCAGCATGCCGTTAAGCGAGAGTGTTGGTTCCAGTGCCAGAAGTTTGAGGGTGCGAATTGCGGCCCGCAGTTTCGGAGCTTGTGCCTGACCTTGAGGATCGAACATGGCGAACAGGTCACTCTCCAGCAATTCGCTATGGGGCAAAGTTACACTCTTGCTGTCTCCGCGCGGAGAAGGATCGTATCCAATATGAACGTGCATTACGCCACGGGTTTGCCTGTGATATTCACCGGAAGCGTCAAGCAGCAGAACTTTTGAATTGTAGCGAGCCAGTTGTTCGACCATGCGGGCGATGCTCCAGCTCTTCCCACCACCGGTGGAGCCTATTATCGCGCAGTGACGACCGAACATCATCTCGGGTGTTAAATGCACCTTTACCGCTCCTTCCTGTAGCCGGCAGAAGTCAAGCGTCAGTGAGACACCAGACTGTGAGATATCCTGTGAAGCTTCGACTAATCCCCGCACCAGGTCGCCGGGAACTGAAAATGTTTTTGCGCCGATATATGGCGAACGTTGTCCCTGAGGGACAAGTTTGCCGTTCTCCAGCGACATCACAACCAGCATTTGTATGTGGTAAGCCGGAGCGACGCCGTTTCCAGTGGATGAGGGAACGTTGCTGATTTTGGAGACCTGGCCGACGAATCCAACGTCGTCACCGTGAATAATCACAAAGCTGCCAATTCGCGCAGCGTCAAGTGAGCCAGTAGATGAGTCACCGGAGACGACGAGGAATCCAACATCGACCTGTATGACATGGCCAAGATATTTTTCTGGTTCAAATAGTCTGATCTTCTCGTCAGTAGTTCCGCTCATGTATCCTCATTGGCTCTGAAGGTGAAAGTTTGAGTCAAATCGTTCAGGTATCAGGAGTATCGACAGATGGAGGAGGTGGCTGTAGGGCAAAATCGTCCGCTGATTCCCTATGGGTATTTGGCCAATTTCCGGGTTAGCCCGGATGTTGCACGTAAGCCCGTCGTGAGGTTGTGAATTTTGGGCAATCTGCGGGAAAGCTAGCCCCGACCACGCTGGGATGCCTAAGCGGTTGATTTTATGGATGATATTGCTAAATCGCTATTTCCTTATGAGAGCTGACGTGGAAAAGGCAGAGGAGCCTTCCAGGTTTTTTTAGGGCACCACCTATTAGCTTGCCTACTGTCTCAGGAACCCCTGTCAAGAGAAAAAATAAAACATCTGCATATGAGTGAGAATCTAAAGGTTTAGGACCACCGGGTCGATAGCGTCACGGGGGCCTTATAGTTCATCTAGCGAGGTTTTTATTTGGATCTTTTTTTCGCGATAAATTTTTCACCGCAACGTAGAAAGCCAAGTCCTACAGCGGTGATCTGTCAGCTGCTTTTAATAGCGGTGACGATATTTGTCTGTTCTTCTCCTGCTTATGCATTAGATAAGTACTGGATTGGTCCACCTGGTGGAAATTTTTCCGACGATGCAAACTGGTCAATCACTGATGGAACTTGTGGAGTTGCCCCGGATACAACTGCGCCTGGAGTTGGTGATTCGGCCAATTTTGATGGCGGGTGTAATAACGATATTACGATCGATGTGTCTGTTAGTGTTGACAGTATCTATATTTGGTCTGGCTATGCTGGAACAATTACGCAGGCCTCAGGGGCGTCGATAACGACTACTTCAGCGTTGACCCAGGAAGCTGGATCATTTGTTGGTTCAGACGCGCCAATTGATGTCGGTGGTGTCTTCAGTATTACCGGCGGAAGTTTTTCGGCTCCGGCCTCAACCTTGTCTCTTGCCGCTGGTTTTTATCAAAATGGCGGAACGGTTTTTGACGCAGGAACAGGGACTGTAATTTTTACAGCGACAGGCGATGTTATCGGACGGGGAACGGGAACAGCTGTTGATGACAGCAATTACGATTTTAATAATCTGATAGTTAACCCCGGTGTTGTTCTCACCGTTTTGGCGACCGAGCTTGAGGTAGATGGCACACTTACGATTTCTGCTGGTGGAACACTACAACTTGATGAAAAGCGGCTTGATTTAAACGGCACGTTATCCAATCTCGGAACATTGCAGCTTGACGGCACGCAGTTAGTCGAAATCAGCTCGATGGATACTGATTCGGGTCTGGTAAGATATGTGGGTGCGTCATCTACCGTGATACCTGCATCGATTACGGCCTATTTCAACTTGGACTTTGACGAATCGGGAGCCAGTAACCCGACGTATACACTTCCTGCAACTGACATAATTGTAAACGGCAGCCTTGATGTCACCGATGGCGAACTTGCCTTCAGTGCGACGAATAATCTGCAAATTGCCGGACCTATGACCATCGCCGCAACTGGTTCCTTAACGAACACTGGTGTAGGCGATCTGATACTTGGTTCAACAGTTGCCAACGCTGGAGCAATATCCTTTGACTCGTCAGGTGCTGGCGCCGGAGATGCCGACAGTATTCAGATTCGTTCGACAACCGGGGGCACACGCCGTAACTGGCAGGGAGCAGGATCTTTCTCACTTATTGATGTGGACGCTCAGGACCAGTCGGCTGCCGGAGGCACCCCGGCATTTATCAACGTCTCGTCTGGAACTGATTCGGGCAATAACCTCAACTGGGTTTTTGGAGCAGAGTTGGGGTTGAGCCTGTCCGGCACAGTTTACAACGGTAAGGCCGAAGGTGGAACTCTTGCTGGTAAAGGGGTCAAGGTTGCGCACTACGATGGTTCATCCCTCAGTCAATATACACTGACAACAAATGGCGGTGGCGCATTCAGTATCAGCAACATTCTGCTCTCCAGTGGAGAGGTGCTTGTCTTTTATCTGAACGATGAAGCTGAAGAAGGTACATTGGTTTATGTCTCGGATGGTGCAAGTCACGGAGATTTGAAGCTTTATCAGGGGGTGAATCTCATTCGCTCTGACACTGGCGCAGTATCTAACGCAACGCTATTTGCCGCATACGATGGTGATGATGACATCAAGTATCAGGTTTCAGGAGCCAATGTTACGTTTGACTCTTCGTTTGAAGTGTTTATAGCCAGCGGCACAACTTATACGCCTGGGGGTACTGTAACCGGGGGAGCGTTTGATATTAACGGCACGCTCGACATGGCTGGTAACGACATCACCGTTTCCGGAAACTGGGATGCCACAGGTGGGGTATACACATCGGGTGCCAACACGACGACATTTGCTGGCACGACAACGCTGATCTCAGGTGGGGTGGATGCCAATCACGATTTCAACAATGTGACCCTGAGTGGGGACCTTGCCTTGTCGACAAATACGATTGATATCAATGGTAACCTGCTGATTGACGCCACCAGAACGTTGGATACAAATGGACAGAACATCAACCTCGCTGGTGACTGGACCAATAACGGCATATTTATACGCAGCACTGGAACAGTGACATTTGATGGGGTATCCAATATTACCCCGGGAACGACAGGAGCAACTCAATATTTTAACGATATTGTAATATCAGGAACAGCAACTCCAGCCGGTCCGTGGTTGTTGCACCTGGAAGGCGACATGACGATTACCGGGACCCTCTCCAACATCAACAATAGGGTCATTCAGGTAAAGGGTGGCTGGTCTAATAGCGGATCGTTCGTTTCCGGACTCTCGACAGTTTACTTTATGGGAAACGGTATAATAGATGCTGGAGGAACCGGTATAGCCGTTGATGACGCAACCAAAGATTTTAATAACGTTATTATTCAGGCAGGTATACTCAGCCTTGGCGGAAGCGAACTGGAAGTAGACGGAACCCTGACCTTATGGGGGGCTACCGAATTACATGCCAGCGGCCAGTCATTGGACTTGAACGGTACGCTGGATAATGGCGGCACAGTTTTTTTTGATGGGTCTGAAGCGGTAGAAATAGGCGTCATGGATTCGGACAGTGGAACTGTTATTTACGAAGGTACGGTTTCGACAACAATCAATAACAATATAAGTTCCTATAACTTTCTGGGGTTCGATGAAAGTGGAGTTTTGGATCCCGTTTACACTTTACCGGCTGTAAATATATCTGCTAACGCAGTGTCAGTAATTGACGGAACTGTGCAGTTTAGTGCTGCCAATAATTTATCTACATGGTTGCTAAATATCAGCGCCGGACAATCACTGATAAATAACGGCACAGGAGATCTGACAATCTCAGGTTCGGTCTCCAATGCAGGAACTATATCGTTCGACTCCTCCGGTGGTGGCGCTGGTGATGCCGACGGTATACAAATTCGTTCCGATATTCCAGGAACCCGGCGGAATTGGCAGGGCGCCGGCACTTACAGTCTGATCGACGTTGATGTTCAGGATCAGACCGCCATCGGCGGTGCACCGTCCCTTATCACCACAACCAGCTCGACCAATTCCGGCAACAACGTCAACTGGGTTTTTGACGCTGCTCCGGATACGCTTTCCGGTGTCGTTTTTAACGGCAAAGCAGAGGCCGGGACAGTCGCTGGTAAAGCGGTACGCCTTGTCCACTACAACGGAGCGGTGCGCACTACTTTTGATACAGTGACTGACGGTTCTGGAAATTTTTCTATTGCTAGCATTGACCTGCAGTCAGGCGATCCGTTGATTATTTTTCTCAATGACGAAGCAGAATCGGGTAATTTACTCTATGTTTCTGATGGAGTGGGGCACGCAGACCTGAAACTCTATCAGAACGAGGTGGCTATTCGCACTGACGCCGGGTCCGGTTTGACTAACACGCAGATGCAGTTAGTTGACGATGGCGATGCTGATATTCATTACAACGTCAGCGGAGGAAATCTCACTATTGAATCGGCCTATGAATTGTATATTTACACAGGCAGCACCTTCTTGCCGGCTGGGGCTGTAACTGGAGGTGCCTTTGATATCAACGGCACTCTTGATGCAGCCGGCAATGATGTCACGGTAGGTGGAGCGTGGGATGCGACCGGAGGAGTTTATACATCAGGTGCTAATACAACAACGTTCAACGGCACAACAACCCTGATAACTGGTGGAACGGATGCGAATCATGATTTCCATCACGTTACTCTCAGTGGAGATGTTACAGTCTCGACTAACGACATAGACATCAATGGAAATTTGTTAATTAACGCCACCAGGACTCTTGATGCAAGTGGGCGAAATATTGCACTGGCAGGTGACTATACGAATTCCGGAACGTTTACCCCAGGAGCAGGAACTCTGACGTTTGATGGTACCGGCAACATCAATTCAGGAGGTGTGGCCGTTGGAAAGCAATTCAACAATGTGATCGTTTCCGGGGTTGCCACAATTGTCACAAACCATATTTGGATTGATGGGAATCTTTCAATTACCGGAACGCTTTCTGATGTCAATAACTTCGACATTAATCTAGGTGGAAACTGGACCAACAGCGGTACGTTCACTTCCGGAACGGGTATTGTCTATTTTTGGAATAATGCGGTTGTAGATTCGGGTGCGACGGCAGGTGTGGCAATTGACGATACCACCAAGGATTTTCACGATATCATCATCATGGGTGGAGATACGGTTACACTATCTGGTAGTGCCTTAGAGGTGGACAATACACTTACAATTTCCGCTGCGGCTTTCTTGCTGCTTGATGGACAGGACCTGGACTTAAATGGAACACTGTTAAACGATGGCACATTAGATTTGCTGGGCACTGAAGCTGTTGAGATTGGTGTGATGGACACCAACTCTGGTTTGGTGAAATACACGGGCACTACTTCGACAACCATACCCGCGGCCTTCGCCACATATTTTAATGTCGAGTTCGATGAATCGGGAATACTTGATCCGGTCTGGACATTGCCAGCAGTCGATGTGGCGGTGAACGGGACCCTGGCGATCACGGATGGGACTCTCGCTTTTAGCGCCGCGAACAACCTTACTGTTACAGGAACAACTACTGTTGCTGCTGCCGGTGTTTTTCTTAACGAGGGAGATGGCGATTTTACAATTGGCGCTACGGTCACGAATTCCGGAGCAATCACTTTTGACTCGGCTGGTGGCGGAATCGGCGATCCGGACAATATTCTGATTCGTTCGACGACCACTGCCCGTCGTGACTGGGCGGGAACAGGCACATTTACGATGATTGATGTTGATGTCAATCGCATGACGGCAATCAGTGGAACGCCGACCGGGATCACGGTTGACAGTGGTACTAATTCTGGACGTTGTATCAACTGGTATTTCGATGGTTTGCCGAACACAATTACCGGAGTAGCGTACACGAGCAAGGCCGAAGGGGCGACCTTGAATGGACGCAATCTGCGGATGCGGCATGAAGCCGGTGGCATAACATCCAATTATGACACCACGACTGATGGGAGTGGTAACTTCACCTTCACCGCCGTTGATCTGCAGCCCGGCGATGCGATTGTCATTTTTCTCAATGGTGAGCCGGTAGACGGTAACCTTATCTATGTTTCCGATGGCAATGATGTACTCAATCTCAAGTTTTATCAGGATGCAGTGGCCCTGCGAGATGATTCCGGTGGCGCCGGTATTACCAACGCTATGATGCTCGCTCTTGATAACGGTGACAGTGACATTCGTTATGCGGTTACTGGTTCCGATATCGTTTTTCAGACCGCATTTGAGGTGTTCATATTTGCGGGGACAATATATCTCCCGGGTGGAACGGTTACTGGAGGTGCATTTGATATTAATGGAACGTTTGATGCCAATGGCAATGACGTCACGGTCTCGGGTAACTGGGATGCGACTGGTGGGGTTTATACATCTGGTGCCAATACGACAACGTTTAATGCCACGACAACGCTGATATCAGGGGGCATTGATGACAATCATGACTTCCACAATTTTTCTGTCACCGGCTCTGTCACTATCTCTACAGATAATCTTGATATTGATGGCAATCTAAGCGTCACCGGCACTGGCGTATTCAACAACTCTCTACACGAAGTTGATATATTTTTTGCGGGGAATTATGCCGTTGCCAATACAGCTTTTGCTTACTATGGTGGAGCAGCGTCAGTATCGGTTGTGACATTTGATGGAATAACCAGCCTTGCTTCCGGTGGCTCTGACGGAAACCATGATCTACCCAACACAGTCATTTCTGGTTCAGTGACCTTAACGCAGGACACATTATT
>JAQTWB010000211.1 GCA_028689495.1 bacterium
GAATTGTTGGCTACAGCATCGTTGTTTTTACCCATTATTTTGATACTCCTTTGCTCTGATAAGGTGCCCTTACATGGCGTTCTTATTATTCTGCGTCATGGGGTCGGAATTGCGGCAAGCCCCTTTACCTTCGATCTTGACATCGAAAGAGCTGTTAATGAATTCGGCTTTGTCTCCTACCGTACCCGAACCCACCCCCTTTTTGCTGCCCGGTTCATCGCCGGTACTGGTCTTGTAACAGCATCCTTCAATTGCCCCCATGGTGCCATTTATCTTCACCGACTTTGTGCCATCGGCCAGCGTGGCGGATTTGGCGGTGTTGGTATAGGGGATCGGCACTACAGCAGGGCCTATTTGAGTCAGGCAGACATCCGGCCCGCTTACAACAACAGCTCCACTGCCTTTATTGGTTATCCCCTGGCCGTTTGCAAAAACTGTTGAATTTCCCATGGTTTTATTCCTCTTGATTTTGTGTCAATTTACTCATGTAGATCACTTGCCAAACAGCCAGCCCCAGAATCCGCGTTTCTTGGTTTCACCCGGTTTCAGGCAGTACCATGCTTTATCAAAATCAGCCTCAACAAGAACCGGCTCCCCTTTTTTATTCTTGGTTATACAGAAATCTGAGGCGAACTTGCGATCATAACTGTTCCTCCCGCCTGGTGCTTCTGCAACGCTGATAAACACATGATAGGGTGAATCAGGTACCAATGGTTTTGCTGCTTTGTCTTCTTTAGTTCCGGGGGTGAGAACCCCGTATTCAATACAGGTTTTCGTGCTGTTAGGTTCAACCAGACCTTTTCTGTCATAGCTTGTAATCTGAATCTCCCATATAACCCCCCCGGTATTTTTTGAAACGCCGAGATAGCTAAACGAATACGGTCTCTTCAGTATTTCCTCATCCTTAGGATAGGAAAAACAGGGGTTGCCGTCACGCAAGGTGATCACCGCATCGGCGTCTTTATTTGACCTGGCAATAACTGTTGCAGGCAGCATCACGATCAGACAACATGTAAGATAATTACGGAAGAAGTTTGGCATTTTTTGGGTTCCTTATAAATTCCTGTAAGACGCGGTAATAGAACGTCATATTTGGTAAGAATCTTGAGTCATTCAAATGCTTTGCTCCGAAGTACTCTTCAATGATTCTGCCCTGCTGCTCCATGTTAAAGTCAGGAAAGGTCTTGTTTATATCCGGGCTGTCCTTGGATTCTGACGGATCAATTCTATAAGCCCGTCCTCCAACGTAACCTCCGGAAATAGTTATCCAGAACCCGTGCCATGTGACTGAGTAGCCGAGCTGATACTGCCAAATATGTGTCATTTCATGCATGAACCATATCTTCGAATATTTATCTTCAATTGAAAAATCTTGGACAAATCTGTTCGGATTGAAATACATCCCCCCATTTGGTGTCATCGCAGTGTCATCATCCTGAAAATTAAATGGTAGGTACTCCTCGTTATGGATTTTGACGGTCGAGTAGTTGATCGAATCCTTGAATACCAGCTTAGCCATGGCGATTTCACCAGCCGTAAGCGGACGGGATTTAACCTTTACTGTTACCGTTTGTACCGAACTGCCGACCTGTTCCTGATTGGTCTCAATGCCGTCAATCGCAATCGTTTTTACGGCTTCTTCTGAGTTGCCCGGTCCGCAAATATTTTGAGGGCAGCGCGGAATATTGTCAGGCACAAAGAACTCCGCTTTTTCTATGACGATAGCTTTTGTGGCGCTCTTGATGCGTTTGGTCTTGCCGTCGTTGTCTGTCGTGCCCCTTAAGGTTCTGCCGTCGCCTAGTGTCAGGCGGTAGTCGATGTTGGAAAGTGGGGCTTTTTTCTCAGAAACAAACTGGAGCTGTTCATCAAGCTGTTTGCATCCACATTTATAGAAGCCTTCACTATTATGATCTCCGCTGTCCCAGCCGAGCTTTTCATACATTTCGCAACCGGTCTGGGCATCACGGAGCATGGCGCCTGTTACGTCACTTTGGCCCGTTGAATAGTTCAGGAAGGTCAGCTTGTCAAAGTTGTCTCCAAAGGCATCCTTGTAGTCGCTGATGATTTTGAAACGCTGCTCACAGCGGGTTCTTTTTAGATCACCGACGCTGCTTTCCATGTTCTCAAGTGCGCTTAAAACTTCCATGTATTCCTCACAATTTCCACATCAAGGTGTCGGCAGTTCCTGATTCAGCCCTTTTCCAAAACCATCGCCCCGCATGAACCATGGTCGTCGGAACAAAACATTAGGACCGGTGATTGCAACCATCCGCGTGTAAAGCCCTGCGTGACGATGTTTGTCAGCACCGTGCCGCTGGCGGCGCCGGTATCGCCGTAACAATTGGCCGGGGTCCAGAGCTGCCGCTGATCATGACGCTCTTTGAAACAGCGCATGTCAGCCATGCTCCACTCCACTGCCCGGGAATTCTCGCCGTTCAGATCCCCGAACAGAGAACCATAGGGGTCAGTTAAGAACCATAGGGTCAGGGCTACACAATTTATATTTTAAGTGTTCCCTTCACCTGATTGACCTTCTCTTTCAAACCTTTTTCCTGCTCCATTTTTAGAAGAAATCTGCGGCTGGCCTCTGTGATTGCAGATTCGCCAACTGCAAAATGCTGACTTATGTCCTTTAACTT
>JAQTWB010000083.1 GCA_028689495.1 bacterium
ATCGATCGCATCAGCAGCGACCGGCATCCATTGTCTGGTCAGGCAAAAGACCTCGGGTCGGCGGCAGTGATGATTGCGCTTGTCTGGGCTGCAATCACCTGGATGGGAATTGCAGTTCTGTAATGAAGTTCTGAATAGGAAAGCAAGTTCAGTATGACATATACAGGATCTTTGGTGTTTCTGCCAAAGACCCTGTAAAACCTTAATACTGATGTCGTCCTGACCAGCGCTGGACGCGATACTCGGGGGACTTAATTGCAAACATCAGGTTGGCCCGAGGGTTCGGATAATGACCCCCTTCCCTGTCAACCATGAAGGTCAGCAGCCCGTGATCGAAATCGAGATCAAGAGCCGCTGATGTTGGTCCGGAGTTTCGCAACATCGCATCCGGTCCGGCATCGTTAACACAAAGAATGCCATCGTTGGCCAGTAGAAAATACGCCTGATCGACATCCTTCTTGATAACGGGTGGAATTTTACAGCCGTCAATCAGAATGAAGTCGTATTGCCTCACGTTGTTTGCTGCGACTTCAAGGAACTTCCGCGACGTGATTGTCAGCATGGTAACACTACTGCCATCAATCAAACCCAGCTCGACCCCAGCCTTGATGAAAATGCCGTAATCATCCTCGTCCTTTGGGCGATTCAGTTCATCTTCGCTGGAAAACACAGGACTTTCGCCACTGCCTGAAGGCCCTATATCAACGGTGGTTACATGATAACCCATCTGTGCAAGCATCAACTCCATCGCACCGTAACCAGTGCCAATGACCAGAGCCTTCAACATGGTTGAAGGCACATCGGCAAACTTTCGGGAATAGGCCAATGTCAAAGCCAGATTCGCCTCACTGACAGCTATCATCCCAGGGAATGTGTCATTGTTCTCGAAGTGACGGCAACCGCCATGCGTCCAGTGATTAAACAATTCTGTAACCTGTGAAGATAACTCCGCGCCGTACATGTTCCTGAACTGCGCGTTGGTTAATGCCAATGGACTGGTCTGATATTCCCAACCCTCACTGCCGGTTGATTTGAATGATGCAAGAATGTCACGATTACCCCCCAAGACTCTGGAAAGCGATGGAATTTTCAGAGACAATCTCTGCATCAGATCCTTCTCTTTGATGTGAACAATGTCGTTTTCATGCATAGCCAATAACTTGTTTACATAACTACCTTTCATAATAACCTCCAAAAAAATAACTGAACTCACTTAGCCCAGTAAGTGTAAGCAGCAAGGCTTAATACTGACTGGGTAAGTTTGGTTAACTGCACAAAAAAGTAATGGTAAGGAACGGTGAAAAGGAATTTTTGGAACAAGCCTGACCACGACACTGGCAGCCTGGTTCTCGCCTGAAATTTCTTCCAGCAAATTGCATCCAGATTTACCGGTGATGATCCCGTGACCCCTCCTACGTCATCCTGACCCTGATAACCATCAAGGCGAGAGTCAGTCATGACCATGAAAAATCACCGGAATCACTAGGTCTTGTCGCACAGGCTATACCACCACTGGAATTGTCGGTAAAGATCTACATTTAGTTTGCCTGTAGTCGTTAGCCAACCACGAATCGGCGCATTAAAAAAATAGATAAGAATTAGAGCGTATTATTCGGTTCTTCGGTGACCTCTGTCTGTGCATCTGTAACCCGGTTGAAATCCTGCTGTACTTCGGCTAGGTTGCCAGACCCCGCAAACTTTCATGCGGTTTATCACTAACGGATGCAATGTCATGGTCATATTCAGGCAAATATTCAGAATTGTATTTCTGGTGCTCTTGCTGGGAGTGTTGTTTGTTATTGCGTCATCTTCCGGTTGCTCTCGACCGATGAAAGTTGTCCCGCAGGAGTTCTACTCATTTCGACTAGTTGAAGCTTCACATTACGGAATTGAACTTGCCGGCCGAAAGACTGCAAATGGTGAAGTATTCAATCCGTCACTACTCACCGCCGCCCATAAAGAGCTGCCATTTGGAACAATCGTCCAGGTTGGCAACCCAAGAACAAAGAAATCAGTACGCGTCAGAATCAATGATCGCGGTCCTTATGTCGGAAACCGTGAGATCGATCTTTCGACAGCGGCAGCAAACGCGATCGGATTTTCGGGAGTCGGAAAGCTGCATATACGTGTTTTGAAAACCGAGCCGCGACAAAACAGAAACAGACAAAATGAACCCGCGCCAGTCAAGGCTCGCATTGTCGTTCCTGCCGGAACTCCTTCTCCATCGCTATAAGCGCCTGCTTGATTTCCATTCCTGCGGCAAACCCTGTCATCGCTCCATTTGCGCCGATGACCCTGTGGCAAGGATAAATCAGCAATATCGGATTTGTTGCCAAAGCACGACCAACTGCCCTTGCCTTTGACCTGTCGCCAAGAGACTCGGCAAGTTCCGCGTATGACACAGTCTCCCCGTATGGCACTGCCTTTGCCTGATTCAGAACTGCAATTTGAAATTCCGTTCCTGGCAAGGCGCAGGGAACAGAAAAAAACGACAGGCGCCCCTTGAAATAATTGTCGAGTTCAAGCTCAACTTCTTTTATTGCCAAACAATCGCTTTGAGTCTGTATAGAACTGCTCCCACAGAAAGAAAGGCCGGTTATCATCTCATTGCCGGACTTGAGCAGGATGTTTCCAACGGGACTTTGGTAGAATGAATATTGATTGTCCACTTTCGCGGAACGGTCTCTTTTGCTTTGTGTCATGCGATTTTTGTGCAGCAAAGTTTTTAATTATTTCGACAACATATTAATACAGGATCTGCAAATTTGCCAGATTGATACTCAAGAGATATTGCTCCGGCATGAAACTTCACCCAGTGTAGACGTTATGGAAGGCTGATCTGGTGGGCGATATCGCTGCCCCGATCAGTTTTCCTGTGTATATGTTTTTATCGTGCATGCGCGTTTCGCATGCACACCAGAACTGATTGCTGACGAGGTTATTACTTTGGTTTTATTTTGGAGGTTTCTATGAACAACGAACAAAAAATCAGACTTGAAAACAATGTGTTGATAGTCCCAAATTTCCCGGTCATCCCTTTCATCGAGGGTGATGGAATTGGTGCTGAAGTGTGGGCGGCTACTCAAGCGGTGGTTGATGCGGCAGTTTTGCATGCATATGATGGACAGTGCAGGATTGAGTGGATGGAAGTTTTTGCTGGAGACAAAGCGCACCAGCTTTACGGAACCTATCTCCCGAAAGAAACTGTCGACACACTTGCCGACTACACAGTTGCCATTAAAGGCCCGCTTGCCACTCCCGTCGGAGGAGGCATAAGATCGCTCAATGTCACTTTGCGTCAGAAACTGGATCTCTATGTCTGTATGCGACCAGTGCGTTACTTCAAAGGAGCTCCATCGCCAATAGTTGATCCCGAAAAAGTGAACATGATCATTTTTCGTGAAAACACCGAAGATACTTATGCCGGAATAGAGTTTCAGGCTGAATCTGAGGAATTGAAGAAGCTGCTGGCTATGCTGCAATTTGACTTTCCCGAAACTTACGCCAAACTTCCTTTTGTTGACGCGGAGCTCAGCATAGGTTTCAAACCCATTTCACGTCCCGGTTCGGAGCGCATTGTCCGGGCTGCGCTTGAGCATGCAATAACAAACGATCTTCCCTCGGTGACTATTGTTCACAAGGGAAACATCATGAAATGCACGGAGGGGTCGTTTTTCAAATGGGCAATCGCGCTTGCTGCCCGTGAATATGGCGCCACTCCGGTTGGTAACGGGAGTTCTTATGAGTTCGACAATCCGGTAAGCGGAGCTACCATTACAATAAAAAGTGTCATTGCTGATGCCTTCTTTGAGAAGTTGCTTACCCATCCGGATGAGCACAGTGTAGTTGTGACGACCAATCTCAATGGAGACTACATTTCTGACGCTGCATCCGGAACCATCGGCGGGCTTGGTATCTCACCCGGTGCCAATATCAATCCTGAAAATGGTCACGCAATATTCGAGGCAACCCATGGGACTGCCCCTGACATTGCGGGCCAGAACAAGGCAAATCCCTGCAGCCTGATTCTTTCCGCAGTTCTTATGCTTCGATATATTGGATGGATTGAAGCTGCTCAGGCAATCGTGGATGCACTTGAACACACATTGGCTGACGAGGTCTATACCAGCGATTTTTACCACACCGTTGGAAAAGGCAGACTGGTTGGAACCGACCAATTTGCAACACTGCTAATCGATCATATCAATCGGGACGAACCGGACTGGAACAAAGGCTTATAAATTTTAGACAGGTCTTTCGAGTAGAGGCGTAATTTCCTCTACTCCTTTTTGCACACAGGAAAACTTCTCAAGCATTCCCGATAGTGAATGGCAAATATAGTCATCGCCTTTTGATTTTCCTGAGTTCTCCAATGACAAGTGCGATGACTATATGGGAGCGGCACGTCAGTGGCGCGACCCAATAACCAATATAGTCGTCGAAATATGTCGGCGCCCATAGGCGCCGGACAACCAAAACATAAAAACGATCCAGACCGAGTCTGTCGTTCATTGGACCTTTTACTCCCAATCAAGCAAGTCAGATTCGGGAAATTTAAGTCCGACGACTATATATTGGATGCACAATGACAAGGTCAGGACGTTTCTGAAAAGAACGAAAACTTTTGTCTTTCCCGCTAAAAGTTAGGGCTAGTTCTGAAGCGATATATGCCCACCACATCATCAATGCAACAATTCAACGCTCGATTGTCTCCCGAGGGAAAACGACTTCCCCGATATATTCCTCGGGTATCCAACGTTGGAATAAATCGCGAATTGTCCCGTTTCGAACAAGCGATTCGACCGCCTCGTCAAGCAAGTTGGAAAGCTCGGGCCAGTCTGCCCGAACTGCAATCGTATCATCGTACTGAGCAAGTAATGTATCTCTGGTAGCAAAACACAACTCAAGTAGGTCCGGGTTTTTTTGATGCCAAGTAATCGCACTGACAGAGTCAAGCAAAGTAATGTCTGCCGGCTTTTCGATGGTACTAAGCAATGTCCTTTCAACCGCCTCAGCATACGAATCGCAAAGAATAAGCGAAGAATCGAGCTTGTTCAGCCGCGAAGCCGCAAAGTGATGAGCAATAGAATTTCTGAGAATAGCTATCTCGTAAGGGCGACTTTTCAAATCTTTAAGACTGGTAGGAGCTGGTAGCGGAGCGACATCTCCGATTGGCCTTTTCCTGGCCAAGGCCGAAAGACCAATTTCACAAAATCTGGCGGAATGAATCGCATCAGCCTGTCGCTCAGGAAGCGATAAAATCGGACCATATATATCGAGCTGGCCTTCCGAAAGCATCTGCCGATAGTCACAATAACTGACCACCTGAATCTCCACCTTGTTGTGCAGGGCAGCCCCTAACATACGGAACAATTCAGGAAACAAGCCAAAGTATCTGCCATCTGCATCCGGCATGGTATCTTTGAATAACCATTTATGCCCGGTGTTAAAACCAATACGGAGCTGCCTCCGGCTTGCTTCTCGACCAACACTTCGCGGGCGCAATTCCGCTCGGATGATATCCTGGATAGCGCTTGTAAATCCCTGCATATCGACCTTCAACTGCAGAAACCCCGACTCCTCCGCACTTTGGGGACGAATTGCATTACCGCGGGGGTACGGCCAATCATCAGCCGGTAACCCGGCAGCGACCAAAAGGCTTTCCGGGTCTTTCATCTGAAAATTGAGTGCCAGCAGTAAAAGGACCGGCCGACCAGGCACCCGGCCATAACGAGCAATCTGACTCAGATAAGAATTGGACACCCCCAGCCTGGCCGCAAGGTCCTCCATGGAACCATGTTCACGCTGTTTCCATTTCTCATACTGAATACGAAAAATCCGACGAAGCTCGGCTGATTCACTGAAACCGGTCTTTTCTCCGCTCTTATCCATGTGCGAAATTTCCTACACTTTTTGATATCAAGATCGTCAATACCGCAACAGCATGCTCCGGATTTCACACTATTTCAACAAAATAGTGCGATAAGTGTGGATTTATTCAAACATCATCATCCTGATTATTACAGCCTCCGAATAATTTCCTGTTTTTTCTCCCTCCGATCATCCATCTATCATCTTGAAACGACTATAAAGTCGCCCCTCGAAATATTTGGAGAACATAGTGCAGGCACTCATCTCTCTCGCCCGGAAATTACCCGTAAGTTCACAACTAAAACAGGTTCCAGCCCCAACGGCGAGACATGGTATCCGCAGAATAGATACTGCTGCATCCAATCGCAGAATGGTCGGCACCTTGGCCCTCGTGGCGTCGACACTATTCATCTACATGGCAAGTCTGATAGTTCAGCTCGCTCAGAAAAATCTCTCCATAAGCGTAGCAGAGTTTGTCTTCGCCAGAGCTTGCACCGGAGCGATTATATTCCTTCCGTTTGTCAGACTCCGACACGAAACCATACAGTCACTTCGCGAGAGCACAACTAGCATAATCACGGCATCGCTCTTCGGCCTCACCGCACTTTACTGCTTCTACAGCTCACTCGAAACAATTGCTCTATCCGAAGCCACCGTTCTAAACATGACATCCCCAATATTTGTCGCCTTCTCCGGGTTGGCCATACACCGCAACAAAGAAGCGCTGGTGCGAATTCTCCCAGCGTTGTTTGCCGTTGCAGGTGTATACTTAATTCTTTCGCCCGAAATAAATCTCAAATTTAGTCTGCTGACAACAAATGGCTACATCCTGGGTACAACCTCTGGCCTCGCGGCAGCGATCTCCTTGATGATGCGGCGGCGGGTGCTAACAACAGGTAACAGCCTGACAACTTCACTGGGAATATTTTTCACACTTAATACTTTACTGTCGCTGATTGTGTTTTCCCACCAGCTATCACTGCCATCCCAAACTGAACTGCATTACCTGATAGGAGCTTCACTAAGTGCAATTGCCGGCCAGTTCTTGATAAACTATGGGATGAGATATGTCTCGATCGAACAGACAAGCATTCTGGTTACGTCGAGAATTATCATTGCGGCAATCATCGTCCCTTTTCTCTTCGCGACAGAAAACATCACCACCGCAACAATTATCGGTGCATTCCTTATACTTGGTGCTAATGTAATAATCTCAAAAATGCATTATATCAGCGGCATGGACCCGCGTATCAAATCAAAACTATCCCCGGCAAGTAATCTGGGCTAGCCCGGAAATGACACGTAAGTTCAGAGCTAAAATGAATTTCACCTGAACCAGGAGAAGGAACATGAAAGAAGGCCTACTTAATCAAATCGATTCCATCGAAGAGTTTTTTAACCGCAGCAGCCGTTGCCTGACTGAGGCCGACTCAAATTTTGCACCAAAAGATGGGATGATGACGGTGGCCCAACAGGTTGCCCATTCTGCTCAATGCATCGAATGGTTTACAAATGCCTTGACCAACCCTCAGGGATTTGACCTTGATTTTGAAGGGCACTGGAAAGAAGTAAAGGCTTGTACCTCGCTGGAAGAAGCCCGAAAGTGGTTCAGCAAAGCAATCGTCGCTGCAAAAACTACAGTATCTGCAATGACCGAGGCTGAAATAATGTCACCCCTACCACAAGGACCTGTGATGGGCGGGGCACCGAAAATTGTCGTAATCGGCGCCATGTCTGAGCACACCGCTCATCATCGCGGAGCACTTACAGTCTACTCTCGTCTGCTCGGCCATGTTCCGAAAATGCCCTATATGGAATAGCCCGCGACATACCCCTCCCAATATAGATTTCCCGACCTTGGTCGGCACTGCCGTGCATGGGAGGGGTATGTTTAAGCAGCCGCGCCAGCGGATGGGCGTGTTGAAAAACACGCCCATAATGCAGACGGCGAAAGCCGGATGCCTGCGCGCTAAAAAGAACACCAAGCGCAGTAAATGTAGGGCCTGCAAGGTCCTACAAAAGAAAAAATCATAAAGGGGAGACTTTTTCGTGTCGAAGATGCGAAAAAGTGGATTGACGGTGGTCAATCCTGGCGAAATGTTAATTTCGCAACACTCCCCGGATGCGACCGAAGACCAATATACTGCTCACGATCAAGGTGTTCTGGATCGGAGAAATTAAAATGCGAGCAGTATTTATCTTTCTCCGCCTATTCTTTTTATTCTTTTTAAATTTTTTTTGGACGGCGAGGGTTAAAAAAGGGTGCGAAAAAGGAAAGGCGCCGAGCTGGAGCTCGGCACCCCAGCGAAATATCACAGCAAGGCAGCCTAACTCCAAGTCAGCTGCAAAAAATTAATCGATGCTCCATGCATCAATCCAACTTGTGCCAAAATCTCATTTCCCTTCACAACAGTCTTACTTACAATATCCGCTGTATGCGCAACTACAAACTCAAATCAAACCGCCGGAAACCATGGCCCGCGCCTGAACCATTTCATCGGCCGAAAGGCGTAAACGGTTCTTCATCTGCTCGGCGAATTTTTCTTCGGAGCGGTCAAACTCCTGGTCAGCAAAAAGCACTGCCCAGACCATTGCCAGTATTCTCACCTTCTGACTGTTGTCGTAGAAACTATTGATTGTGGAGATAAAATCCTCCATCGTCTTCTTGACGCGCTCTTTGTCAGCTATACCGAGCAGGCCATGGACCTGTTCCTTGGACATCGAATATGCACTGCACATCATCGAAAAAATTTTCTTCACTTCTTCCGGAGCATAATCTCCATCACGTCCCGACATCTCGAGAAGTACTGCACCAACTGCAACCTTTTCCCGGTCACCTGCTACCATACCACCCAGGCCATGCTTCAAATCCGGTAACTGTTGATCCTGGTTATCACTACTCATAATCAACTCCCTCCATTATCGGCGATACGACCTGCCGCCTGAATTAACACTCAACAAGCCAATGCATGTATTCGGGCTCATCACCGCGAACGATGCGCGAATAAAGATTCTGAATTGTTGAGGAGACTGGCCCGACCAATCCATCCCCGACATCAATTCCATCAACTGACACAACTGGCGAAACCTTCGCTCCAGTTCCAGTCATAAAAATCTCATCGGCTTTATATAGTTCGGTTCGATCGACAGATCTCTCAATAGTTTCAATACCGAGATTTTTCGCCATTTCAATAACAGACCGCCGTGTTATCCCCTCGAGAATATTATCAGAAACGCCTGGGGTGACGAGCTTACCATCCATAACAAAAAAGATATTCTCGGCACTGCCCTCGATAACATGGCCATTGCGGTCGAGAAATATCGCCTCATCAAAACCGAGCGAGATCGCTTCGGCCTTGGCCAAAGCCGTATTGACATAGGCACCATTAACCTTGGCCCGGGCAGGTATGGCGTTATCCTCCACCCTTATCCAGCTAGAAACCTTACAGCGCATACCGGTCGTCGGTACATAATCACCCAAAGGGTAAATAAACGCTGAGAAAGCGTCTTTGTACTGACCAAGGCGAGGAGAAATTTTGTCTTCATCCGTGAAATTGGTTACGCGGATATAAACATCCTCGCGCACCGCATTTTTAGACAACAACTCTTTCAAAATAGAAATAAACTTTTCTTCGCTAAAATTTTTAAGAAAATTACTATAGCGCATCAGGCGACAAGATATCAGGAATCGCTTGTAATGGTCCGCTGGTCGAAACAGATAAAGTTTGTCCTGTTCCTGGTTATAATGAGCCCGCATACCCGTAAACACCCCAAGACCATAAAGAAAACCTGTATTTGCTAAAGTCAGCGTCGCATCCTTGAAAGGAACGAACTGATTACGAAAAAATACAACCGTGTCTTCAGTGGCAAACATGAATCCCCTCTATTCTTCATTATTCATTGCAATACCTGCATTGCAGAGTCTGAATCTTTGTCGTATTTTCCCATTTTGAGCAAGAGCTGTTAATTTCCGAGTTTGAGACCTGTGAATTAAGACTAGCCCCCATCGCTACATAATAATGGACAACATGATACCTAACACAACACACCGCAGCCTGTCCGCTATTAGCTCAATCCTGACTCTAACCTTGCTCTTCCTGACGTTTTGGCTACCTGCCTCAGTCGCGGTCGCCGCTGATGACGAGAACAGCAGAGCCGATACAATTGGTGAAGAATCCTCAGATTTCGACAGCGAAGAGGATTTCACAGACGAAGATATCAGCGACCCTCTGGAGACCGTAAACCGTGGAATTTTCTGGTTCAACGAGCAGGTTGATTACCTGCTGCTTGAGCCGGTCGCCCGTGGCTATGACTACATCACCCCCGACTCTGTTCAGCGCTGTGTAGGAAACTTTTTTGATAACCTCTCAACTCCGGTTTATCTGATAAGTGACTTGACTCAATTGAAATTCGAACAGTTCGCTGACCATACCGGGCGTTTTGTTGTCAACACCACATTTGGCGTTGCCGGGCTTTTTGACGTTGCCGCTGA
>JAQTWB010000084.1 GCA_028689495.1 bacterium
GCTCGTTCCAGCTGCTTAAGTGATTCGCGATTAACCGGCATCTTGCGGCCTCACACCTTTAAAGCTGAACTGATGATTTTATCGGCAATTTGCCCTTTGTCTGAAGCAGAAGCTTCTTCCTGACGACCTTGACGGTCAACCAGCCAGACTCGTTCAGCGACATCAAGATTTTCTGAAGCAGCCGAATTGCCCACCATCACATCGGCGCCCTTACGCGTGAGTTTTTCACGTGCCTGCGCCAGAAGCTCATCCTCATCACCTACAGACGAAGAGAAACCCACCAGTCTAATTCTACTCTTTGAGCTGCTTTCAATTTCGGATCTCTTCTTGCTCAGTTCAAGCAAAATATCCGGATTAGGTACAAGCTTGATTGATTTCTTCTCGCCTTCAACTATCGTCAGTCTTTCTTCAACCTCAACCGCACGAAACCGACTGACAGAGGCCGCCATAAAAACCAGCGTTGTGCCCTTACTTCCCTTCACCGGCCAATCAATACTCGCTTCCGTCGATGTCAGCGAGTCAAACAGCTCAAACATTTTTTGTCTCATTTCCAAAGCTGTTTCCACTGAATAAACCTCAACCCCATACGGGGTCTCAAGCTCCGTTGGACCAGTCACCAGAGAAACCCGGGCGCCGCGAAAAAAAGCAGCGCGAGCAACGGCATAACCGAGCGCACCAGATACGCGACTGCCAATGTACTGTAATTTATCCACTGCCTCCTGCGTCGGACCAGCCGCAACAATAACATGACTGCCGACCAGATCCTTGCCTGCGGTCACATAACGTAGTGCCGTAATAATTGTATTATTGCCTGCAAGACGGCCGATGCCTTGCCATCCACATGCCAAATCACCATCTTCGGGATCGACAAAATATATTCCGCGATCTTCAAGCCGCTGAATATTCTCCTGTGTTGCCGGATTCTCCCACATGTTGACATTCATTGCCGGAGCAACAATTACCGGGGCACGAGTCGCCAGCACAACCGCCGAGGCCGCATCATCCGCCATCCCCGCAGCCATCCGGGCAATGAAATCAGCAGAGGCAGGAGCGACAAGCACCACGTCAGCGCTGTCCGCCAAACCTATATGACCAATTTCAAGCTCGGTGTCGCAATCAAATAAATCTGTCGTCACTTTTCGATGCGAAAGCACCTGCATCGTCATCGGCGAAATAAACTTCTCGGCAGCCGCGGTCATCACGACACTGACTTTCATCCCTTCACGAACCAGCTCGCGAATCAGCTCTGCTGATTTATATGCCGCTATCGACCCGGTAACAACCAAAACAATATGAGTCCCGCTTCGCATCTTTGTAATAATCCTCTGTTATTAGTGCTCGCACATTTGTTATTCCGATCTGTACACCGCCGTACAGATCAACATATTGATCTTTGATTCAGCTCCGCTCCGCCTCAAGCATAAATGGATTTCGCTTTCTCTCTTCCCCAATGGTCGTTTCCGGTCCGTGCCCACTAAAAACGATCGTATTATCAGGTAAGGGCAAAATTACCCGCCGAAGCGTATCTATCAACGTCGAATAATCTCCACCAGGCAAATCAGTCCGCCCGGCGGAACCAGCAAAAAGCACATCTCCCGAAAACAGCATCGGCGAAGAGCCCTCACCATTCGCGGTGGAATTCCCAGCGAAATAGAAACTCACATGTCCAGGCGAATGCCCAGGAGTAAAAAATACTCTAGCTTGATACCTTCCAACTGCTACCGTGCTGCCTTCGTCGATACAAACATCGGGCTCAGGACAATTATCCCAGTCGCTACCAGACATGCCAAACATCTCAGCTTGAAATTTAAGCATCATGCGAAGCTGCTTTTCGGCGGTATGAGCATATAAAGGAACGTCAATCACACCTTTTTCGGCCAATAAGCGCCTGAGTGCAACTACTCCGCCAGCGTGATCGATATGTGCATGAGTCAGCCAGATAGCCAGGCTATCAAACTCCAGCTCACTTAATGCGGAAAAGATTCTACTGACTTCCCCGCCTGGATCTATTACAACTGCGGCACGGGCCTGTCGATCACAAAGAATACGACAGTTTTGTGCAAAATCGGTAACAGTTATTTTGACAATATCCACAAAATTCTCCTTAACTGCTGGGGCACCGCAAGTGGTACCAGAGTAAAGTAAACGGTATAACCGCAGTCTTCGCCTAGTTAGTAGTCTGCCAGCTGAAGTATGTCCATGCAAAGAATGCCTGAACTGCGCAAAAAATTCGCAGCACCAACCTCAAGTGGCGATTTGCTGCATGGAACCGTAGAAAAGATAACCTACCATAACCCTCAGAATGGCTTTGCGGTTATTCGCGCCCGGATATCTCCCTCAGATGTCGCTGCGAACGGCTGCGACAGCGATTTGATAACCATAGCCGGTTCTTTTCCACCGATGGTGGCCAACGGACTTAATTTCGTCGCGCGTGGTGTTTGGTCTGAACACCCCAAATATGGCAGGCAGTTCAAGGCTTATGCCGTAACCGAGACCAGGCCATCCTCGGTAGCGGCAATAGAAGCCTACCTTGGGTCAGGCGTAATAAAAGGCATCGGACCATCTACGGCCCAAAAAATTGTCAAAAAATTCGGTGAAGCGACCCTCGACATTCTCGACCAGGACCCGGATCGTCTGGGTGAAATCCCGGGAATCGGAAAGAACCGCTGCCACGAGATAGCCGAACAGTGGGAAGAAAAGCGTTTATCCAGAGAGGTAACTTTATTTTTTCAAGCCCATAATATCCCTCTGTCAACAGCCAACCGGATCTATCGTGAATACGGGCTGCGCGCGATTGAGGTAGTAAAAGACAACCCCTATGTTCTTGTCAAAGATGTCTGGGGTATTGGCTTCCCCACTGCCGACAATATCGCCTCACATCTTGGCGTCACCACCGAGTCGCCGCTTCGCATTGCCTCTGGCATAAATCATACACTTAACCTTGCGGCACAGTCCGGACACACTTACCTGCCATTTGCCGAACTACTCGAACAGAGCACTCGCGTCCTGCGCCTCGAGAACACGTCGTTGATCAAAGATGTTCTGCAAACAATGTGCGAAGAAAAGGATCTCATTCTTGCTGGAGAGAATGCTTACAACCCGATTAACTATTATACCGAGCAAATCCTCTCACGAAACATCAGCAACCGTCTTCTGACTACTGCCCATAACGAAGGACGAATCTCTAGACAACTATGCGAAAAATACACAAACTCCGCCTTGCAAATAAAGCGGGCTGATGGTCAGGCTGTAACTTTACAGCTATCCGACGAACAAAAAGCTGCTGTGCGTCTGGCTGCTACCGCTCCTCTGCTGGTGATTACCGGTGGCCCGGGTTGCGGAAAAACAACCGTGCTACAGGTAATTGTTCGCATGCTTGGCGCAGCGGGACTCGACGTCAAGCTGGCATCTCCTACTGGTCGAGCGGCGCAGCGCATGTCAGAAGTCTGCTCGCGTGATGCATCGACAATTCACCGCATGCTCAAGTTCGATCCGGTTTCCGGTCAATTTGTTCATCACCGGGAGAACCTACTTGGTGCCGATGTGCTGATTATTGACGAGTCTTCAATGATCGACCTGGCTCTGGCGGCAAGCCTGATGGAAGCAGTCTCACTCGATACAAGAATCATTCTTGTCGGCGATGTTGATCAGCTTCCCAGCGTCGGTGCTGGACGCTTTCTCGCTGACCTGCTCGACGTGGAGGAAATTCCCCGTGTCCGCTTGAGTCAGCTTTTTCGACGTGACCAGGGATCGCTAATCAACGATCTGGCTCACGAAATTAATCGTGGAAAAGCACCTGTGCTGCCGGATACTCCAGACCAGAATAACTGTGATTGTCTCTTCCTTGAAGCTGCTTCTGCCGCCGGCGGAGCGCAAATGATTGAAAAGCTTGTCGTTGAAGCTATTCCGCGCAAATTCTCTTTTTCACCGGCAGAAATCACCGTGCTGACACCGATGAATCAGGGTCCACTTGGAGTTATCGCGCTAAATAAACTGCTACAAGCAAAGATCACACCTGTTACCGCCGGTATCCCTTTTGTCAAGGTTGGCGATCTCGAGTTTCATCTCGGTGACCGTGTCTGTCAGCGAGTAAACAACTACAATATCCATCCTGGAGGAGTCTTCAACGGAGACCAGGGTATCATCAACGGAGTAGATACCGTAAACCGCATCCTCACAGTACGTCTCTGGGATGGACGCGACATAACTTACGCAGAAGAAAACCTGCGCCAGCTTGACCTGGCCTACGCCCTGACAATTCATCGTTCTCAGGGGTCAGAGATGCCAGTAGTCGTCCTCGCTCTACACAATACACACCATGTATTGCTTGAACGACAGCTCGTGTATACCGCAGTTACCCGGGCAAAAAAGCTTTTGGTTATCGTCGGCAACCATAGCGCTCTGGAAAAGGCAGTCAGAAGAAGTTCCGGACTGGCGCGCCACAGTGGTCTGACCAAATTTATCAAGGAGAAACTCGAATGCGTATCGCAGTAGCTCTGGGCGGTGGCGGGGCGAAAGGTTTTGCTCATGTTGGCATCCTAGAGGCTCTTAAAAATGAGGGAATTAAAATAGACATCATAACCGGCACCAGTATGGGAGCTTTGGTCGGAGCAGCCTATGCAGCTGGCAAATTGGAGCGCTTCCGTCTCGAAGCCGAAAAAATACGGCTCCAGGATATTCCCCGACTACTGAGCCCCTCATGGTCCTGGTCGGGTATGTTCAGCGGACAGAATGTGATCGAACTACTGAGCAGCTTTATCGGTGTCGAAAAAATTGAAGACCTGCCCATTACTTACGCCGCTATCGCGACAAACCTCACTACTGGAAATGCTGAAGCTCTTGTCAAAGGAAGCCTGACTCAGGCTATTCGTGCCAGTATCTCCGTCCCGGCACTCTTCACCCCGGTAATGATTGAAGGCCGGGCTTATATCGACGGCGGAGCCTCGGAACCTTTGCCGATCAGCGCCGCCCGGGCTCTTGGAGCCGATGTTGTTGTTGGAATCGACCTTTTTGGCAATGCTCTCCCCTGCCCTCCTGGAAACAATCCACCTGGATCTTCCCGGCCTTCCCCTGTGCAATCGGCTCTTTCCTATCTCGAAAGCCTGCCAGAAAAATTTCGCCCGCGCCTGGGCAATAAAGACACAACATCCCGGTCCTCATCAGGTCATGTTTTTGAAATACTTGAAAAAACCTTGGTTATTAATCAAAAACATCTAACCCGCCTGCGACTCAAGGAGGACCCCGCGGACATTCTTATAAGTCCTGCAGTAGCCAATGTCTCCATCCTCGATTTCCATCGCTTTCGCGACGTTGTCCGGGCCGGAGAAGATTCCGGTAAAATAACAATACAGGCACTTAGGGAGCGTGGTTTTTAAAGGTTAATGTTTAATGCTAAGGTCAACTTCGCAAATTGTCTGACTAGCCCATAAACAGCATAAATCATGAATATCGCGGTCTCAAAAATGAGTGAAGAGCTTTCAACCAATAGCTATCAGAGCCAACTATTTTCCGAGCGAAATGCTCGCAAGACCGATTTCCCCATTTTCAACAACTACAAACACCGTCATGGCCAACCGCTCATCTACCTAGATTCGGCGGCCTCGGCCCAAAAACCGGCGGCTGTAATTTCAGCTCTTTCTGATTTTTATCTCAACAACTACGCCAATATTCATCGTGGTGCTTACAACCTGAGCGCCGAAGCCACCGATCTATTCGAAGCATCGCGAAGAAAAGTTGCCAAATTCATCGGTGCCCATAGTGAAAAAGAAATAGTATTCACAAGGGGCGCAACTGAGGCAATAAATCTTGTCGCCCATAGCTATCTGGCGCCGAAACTCCAACCCGCTGACGAAATTCTGATATCTGAAATGGAGCACCACGCCAATATTGTACCTTGGCGGATCCTCTGTGATGAAACAGGTGCTCGTTTGGTAACTATTCCGATTACAGATGAGGGGGTTTTTGATTTTGCCGCATTTGGCAAATTGCTTAACAACAAAACAAAACTTGTTGCGGTAACCCAAGCTTCAAATGTCCTTGGCACTATCACCCCGTTACGACAAATTGTCTGCTCGGCACATGCACTGCAAATTCCTGTTTTGATCGATGGCGCCCAGAGCACGCCCCATCTGCCAGTAAATGTCATTGAATCCGGTTGTGACTTCTTTGTTTTTTCCGGGCACAAAATTTATGGTCCGACCGGAACAGGCGTGCTTTATGGCAAAAGTAAACTACTCTCGGAAATGATCCCTTATCAGGGCGGCGGAGACATGATTACCGAAGTCACCTTCAAAAAGGTCACTTTCCAACCACCACCGCAACGCTTTGAAGCAGGAACTCCAGATATCGCCGGAGTTGTCGCACTGTCATCGGCAATTGATTACCTTGAAGAAATCGGCATGGAAGAAGTTCATGCACTCGATCGCGCCTTGCTTGACTACGCGATGGAAAAATTTGGCGAATTCCCTGATTTTCGCATTATTGGACAGGCCCCACACAAGGTCGGAGTGATTTCATTCTGCCATGATAATATACACGCTCACGATATCGGCACATTACTAAACGAGTTTGGTATTGCCATCCGCACTGGACATCACTGCGCCCAACCTCTGATGCAAAGATTTTCCGTACCCGGTACAGCCCGCATCTCATTTGGTCTCTACAATGATATAACCGACATCGACTGCTTTTTCAAAGCGTTGGCGAAAGTGAAAAAATTCTTGAGTTAACCCGGCAACTCATCCGAGAAAAGCGCCCCACCTGGATCTCGTCCGGCGAAAGTTTCGGTCAATTTAGCCAGTACCTCCTGCAACAACTGCGGCAAGCCTTCACGGGTACTGGCTGATACGGCAAGCCCACCATGCGCGTTCAGGATACTGTTGACTTCCAGACGACTCGGCAAATCACACTTGTTCCAGATTAACAACCGCGGCTTGTCTCCATACCCAAGATCGTTAATTGTTTTCTCGACAACCTCTTTCTGCTGGCGAAAATCCACCGATGAACAATCAACTACATGTAACAAAAGATCAGCGTCCGCCAACTCCTCCAGAGTGGCACGAAAGGCATTCACCAACTCATCCGGCAACTCGCGAATAAATCCGACTGTATCAGCAAAGACAACCTCCCGCTCGTCCGGGAAACGCATACGTCGGGAAGTAGTGTCGAGGGTGGCAAAAAGCTTGTTTTCAACAAAGGCATCGCCCTTGGTGATTGCATTGAGCAAGGTCGACTTGCCGGCATTAGTGTATCCGACAATAGCGACAACCGGTACTCCCCGTTCCTTGCGACGAGAGCGGCGCAACCCCCGCTGAACTGATATTTCGTCGATCCGACGTTCCAAATCGGTAATTCTGTCTCTGGCCCGACGACGACCGATTTCAAGCTTTGTCTCACCTGGTCCTCGTCCACCGATACCACCTGTTAGACGACTCAAACGATTATCTTTTTCCGAAAGTCGCGGCAGAGAATACTTTAATTGGGCCAGCTCAATCTGCAGCCGTCCCTCACTCGTCTTGGCGCGCTGGGCAAAGATATCAAGTATCAACATACTGCGATCGATGACTTTAAGTTCGGTGATCGAAGTTATGTTGCGCAGTTGTCCAGGAGACAACTCTCCGTCAAAAATCAAAAGCTCCGCTCCGAGGTCAAGACAGTGAAGCATAAGCTCCTCAACTTTCCCTTTGCCAATCACTGTCCGCGGATCAATCTCTTTTCGCTGCTGAATTACTGAATCAAGAATCTGCAATCCTGCGGTATCCGCAAGTGCCTTCATCTCCTCCATCGAGGATTCCGCCTCGGTCCTGCTGCCTGTATAAGCGCCGACAAGCACCGCACGCTCTTTGCCTGTCTCAAACGACTTCTCACTGAGGGCTGAAAACTGCTTTTCCATATCTTCGATAAAAGCACGAAAATCGTGCTCCCAATCGAGAATACTTTTCATGTTTTCAATGCGAATCTCCCAGCCGCGTAATTCAGCTTTTTGATTTTTGCCGGAAGCGACAGAATAAGGCAGAAGATAGGCAAGTGATGCTGCCAGTGGTTCGGAATTACCACCAACCGCAACAACCGCCACGCAATCAAAACGCAACTTCTCAAGGTCAGTAATTATGTCGCGGGGAATTTCCGGGGCGAAAACTGTTCTGCTGCTGCATTCTTGCCAGTCGCTATTTACTGATAAAGTTATCTCCACTCCTTGTTGAACCAAATCACTCTTGCTGGCTGGCGTGAAAACAATAAATCTCAAGCGGCGTAGCATTGATTTATTCAACCGGTAACGACCAAGATCCGGCAGATAGATACGATCTTTACTGCCATAAATTACTTGCACGACCTTGCCACTACGCTCAATCAACAAACCAACCTGACGTCCGGTTGCCGCTGCTGCCGCCGAGGCATTTTTAAGAACCTGACTGTCAATCAGCAAACGCGGATTAATCTGTTTATCATAGAGTTTTTCAAGACTCCTCCGGTCGGAGGGTTTAATAGAAGAGGTATCGCCAAATATTGCTTTCATTAGGTTCCAGGAGAGTTACAGAAACTTGAAAAGAGGTTGGGAACTGAGAGACCAAAAGCGGTAAAAAAACTTCCATAACGCAAACAACCTCGAGAAGGTCTGTATTACATCGTATGTCAGAAAAAAACCTCTGTTAAAAAGCAACCTGATGAAAAAATACATAACTAAAGTGAATTAACGCGTAATAGAGAAGTAAAAACCGCCTTATTCAACGACAAAACGAAACTCTATCTATAAAATGTCGAAAATAGACAAAGAACAAATGTCGCGGCATCAATAATCGTAAAAAATCCCTGAAATCCTTGGAGTCTCTCCAGTCCCTGGCTGCACTGAAAAACAGCCAGAGATTGGGGCAGCATAATACCCGAAATAATTTTTGAGTGATGTCGGATGGCTTGAGAGGTATGGAGAAAACCGAAAAAACCCGCAAAAACCAAATGACTTTCAGGACTATAGATCAAAAAGTCGCGGCTGCCCATACACTATTTCATGTTACTGAAAGCTGGCTGGAAGTGGATTCGACTCCTTTCGTAACGTGGTAAAAATTCTCATCAAGTCCAGGTGGTCGGGTTTTAAAACGGCGATGAATCCAAAACCAATGTTCCGGGTGTTTCCGTATCAAATCCTCCATTTCCCGATGCACAGAAAGCATCAGTTGTTCGGCGCGCTCATGAGCTGAAAGCGTTCGATCAACGGGCGAATCGATACGCTTCATCGATATATCCAGATAGCCATCGCTATTCTCTACCGCTGCGACAAAGGCAACATTGGCACCAGTGCGTTCGGCCGCGACAGAAATTGCCCGTGTTGTCGCCGCCTTTACACCAAAAAAATCAACGAACACGGCATGATTACGTTTCACATTTTGGTCGCAAAGTACAGCGACATTCTCACCTTGCTTGAGCTTGTCAATAATGTCAGCCAATCCCCCCTTGCGGCGAAAGACACGAATGCCAAAACTCTCTCTTACGTCATCGATAAGACCATCGGTTTTCTCCAGCCCAAGACCACGAGCCAGAACTGCCAGCTTTCCACCAAGCAGCACATAACACTGCATCAGACGCTCAAAAGAACTAAAGTGCATCGTCGCGACAAGCACACCTCTACCAGGAGTCTCAGCCTGCAACTGCGAAATAAATGCATCCAGTTGTTCCACATTGGAAGTGGCCCGCGCCGTCTCGGCATTCATATCCGGTGTTCGGGCGAGTGCTAAAAGATTGCTACAAAATGAATCTATTGACGCTTGGTAAATCTCGCGAATACGTTTGTTATCTATGTCGGGAAAAGCGGTACGAAGATTTTTCTCGGCAACCGAAAAAGAACGCGGCATAAAAAGCAGAAAAAAACGAAACAACCGACTGACAAAAAACAACCCCCAGCGCGGGGGCAACATTCGCAAAACGAGGAACAAGCCGCGCAAGACAAAACAAGCCAGCGAATCAAGCAAATTTAACACAGACAAACTCTAATCATCACTCCTTTGCCCTAAAAGACCAAAACGGAAAAGGTAATACACCAGAGTCAACAATGCGGTTATTGTCGCAGCAACATAAGTCATTGCCGCCGCGTTTAGGACTTTTTCCACCTCGCGCCGTTCACTCTCCGATATCATTCCGGTCGCAACAAGTACCTCTTTAGCCCGGGTAGAAGCATTAAATTCAACAGGAAGATTAATAAGCTGGAATATAACAACCAGAGAAAAAGCCGCAATGCCCAAGACAACCAAATTGGCGGCATTAATCATCGCCCCGAGGAACATCAAAAGGAAAGAAACAGAACTGCCGATATTGGCCAGCGGAACAA
>JAQTWB010000085.1 GCA_028689495.1 bacterium
AGCTCAACCAAAGAATTCACTCCCCGATAGAGGGTCCCGACTTCATCCATCGAAGTCGAATGAATATGTATGTTGTCTACACTATGACGATCTATTGAGCCGACAATCTCGGCGAGATGAAGCACGGGATCAATCAAATAACTTTCAAAGCACTTTGCGGCATAACAACTGAAAAGCATAACCAAGGGAAGGACAATTACCAAACTGACCGTATGGTTAAGTGTCTCACTCAATGTCGGTGAAAGTATGGTATGAACGACCAAGGTCAACAGACAGGTCAAAACGAGAAAAAACAGATTCAAGAACCGCAGAAGGCGATATTTCTTCTTTAATGGAGCATTGCGCAATACCCCCGGGACTATCGAAAAAAGCCACATATAAATGCCCTATTCCGTGACAGCCTGCCCGAGCAAATCTCTTATTTCGGCCAACAATATCGCTCCGTCAAAAGGTTTACACAAAACCTTGCTCGCCCCCAGACGCCGTGCGGTAGCCAAATAAGATTCAGGTCCTATTCTTCCACCACCAGATATGGCGATAATATGGATATCAGGAAACTTCCGACGAATCTGCGGTATTAGTTCCAGCCCATCGCAATCTGGCATGATAATGTCGCTTAGACATACCTGAACATCCCGCTGACCAAGCAAACCCAGAGCCTCTTCTCCGCTACTGGCCAATTCAACATGATAACCATTGTCAGAGAGGACCTGAAAAAGCATGTCACGAACAAGCTCGTCATCATCTACAACAAGCACACTTTGCCGACCTGGCTCGTCATTCATCAATTAGTCCCCTTTTAATCGCCACCTGCACCAGTTCAGCGGTACTTGATGCATCCAGTTTCCTAAGAATATTCGCACGATGAACATCGATTGTTTTCGGAGAGAGAAATAACCGTCGAGCAATCTCTTTGTTTTTTACCCCTTGACCGAGAAGTCGAAAAACCTCTTTCTCTCTAACACTCAATTCATCAAAACCATCATCATCTGAATAATCCTTTAACTTTTCCGGCTGTGATTGAAACTGGACAAATTCATCCCCCTTCAAAATACAAACCATCGCCGCTTCAAGATCATCTGCTGAAGCCTCCTTGCCAATAAAACCATGAGCTCCAGCGTCCAATACGGCACGCACCACGCCGCTGTCTCCATGAGCAGAGAGCACCAAGACCCGCAACTCAGGCACAATCTTCGTTAAACGTGTAATCGCCGAGATCGTATCCCCACCAGGCATTTTCAAATCTAAAATCAAAACATCGGGTTTACTAATAGTTACAGTCTGCTCTAGCTCAGTAATAGTGGACACTTCACCAACAACGACCCAGTCAGCCGAAGTAGAAAAATGGGCCTTCAGTCCTTCGCGGATCAGCTCATGGTCATCAGCGATGAGTAAACGTTTATGGCTCATATGTAATCGTAAGAGATATAACTATATTCCGAATGTTCTGAAGTTACTCAGCTTAGGATGATCCATTTCAAACTTTGTCGCATTTTTGATCAAAACACTCATTTGAACGACACTTGCTATTTGCCTGAAGCTTGGATAGAACCCGCTCGCTGTTTTTGAACTGCAAGTAAACATGCTTACGGCTCAGCGGCATATTATCGGGGTGTAGCGCAGTCTGGTAGCGCATCGGTTTTGGGAACCGAGGGTCGGAGGTTCAAATCCTCTCGCCCCGATTTATTCGCACCTCAAATCGGTGGCGATATCGTCTCTTGCTTGGTTATTGCTCTTAATTCGCAACATAATCCTTTCAGCCGTGAACTTACGTACAATGTCCAGGCTGGTCTATTTCACTAGTTGCAGATGTGGCTTGCGAGCTTAAAAGCTCCAGCAGAATGGAGAATTGTAAATGCTTCCGCTTGAGGAGATTAAAGGAGCCTTTGCGGCAAGACGGCCGGTAATACTCCTTGACGACATCGCCAGCGAAGTTAATGCCTACCTGGTATTCCCCGCTGAACTTGCCACCCAGGCCAACATTGCCATCCTCGCTGACCAGGCACTAGGACTTGTTTGCGCTGCGATTGAGTCCTCTCACGCTGACCAGCTTGGCCTGTCGCGCATGGGCGAAGCCCGTTCGATTAAAAGCCTTGATTTCACCCTGAGCATTGAGGCTCGCCATGGTGTCAGCACGGGTATCAGCGCAGCAGACCGTGCGCACACCCTGAAAACACTGGCTCTCACCTCCCGTCCCGAACTCGATTTGGTGATGCCCGGACATATTTTCCCTGTGCGGACCAAAAAAGGTGGTGTGCTCGTAAAAAATACTCCCCCTGAAGCCTGCCTCGATCTTTGCCTGCTTACTGATCATGCTCCAGTAGCAGCATTTGCCATACTCCTTGATCGCAAAGGAGAACCACTCACAAAAACAGACGTAATTAATAATTACGCTGCCAACCACCAACTGAAAACTGTTACTATTTCAGGAATTATCCGCCATCGACTACTCAGCGAACCAATTGTCGAAGAGGTCGGACGCTCTCTTTTGCCAACACTTCGCGCCGGAGATGTTACTGCAATTGTCATCCGATCCAACAACGATGGAGCAGAACATCTCGCACTTCTTAAAGGAACTCTTTTGGACGAATCAGGGGGCATGCCGCCAATCCCTGTCCGCGTACATACCGAAAAACGCATCGAAGACCTGCTTTATGGGATGAATAACGGAGGCAGAAAGTCAATCGAACAGGCACTTGACCTGCTCAGGAACCTGGAACGAGGCATTTTTCTCTATATCCGCCACCCGCGCCGTGGCTACCTGAAAAGACAGGCGGAAGATATAGCCTTAGCCCAGGAACCCGGCTCCGGTAATAACCTCATGAGCAGCATTCGAGAATATGGCATTGGAGCTCAGATACTACACCTCCTCGGAATAAGAAGAGTCATACTTATCACCTCCTCCGGCAAACAACTGGCCGGAATCGAGAACTTTGGCCTGGAAATCGTGAGAACATTCACCCCCGACCAGACAACGGAGATATGCAATGCCTGCCAGCAAACTACCCGCAGCTAACAACCTCGACAACGAAAAACGAAGTTTTGCTGATGTCGTCCACCAGTCGCTGTCCTTCGACTCCTCCGAAGAATCTTCGCGGCTTATTCTTGAACTGCTGGATACTCGATGGGTTCAGCGTCTGCGGCGCATTCGCCAGACAGGCAACACTCACCTGGTTTACATGTATGCGGAACATTCCCGGTTCGGCCACAGTCTGGGTGTCGCCTATCTTGCCTCGCTGCTGATGAGTCAGCTCGAGAACCGCCACCGAACACAAATCCGTGAATTCCGCAATGCGGTCGCAGCAGCGGCCCTCCTCCACGACCTGGGTCATACCGCGCCCGGTTCTCATCTTGCTGAACATATCTGGAACCCGGATATCAAAGGGCAGCACGAAAAGATCAGTGTCCGTGTTGTCAAGGAAGACGCTGAAATACAAGGCATTCTATCTCGCTATGGCCGGGAGCTGGGTTCACAGGTTGCGGCAATTCTTTCCGGTAGTGCCGAAGTACCACGATGGACCAGAGACATTATTTCGGGCGATGGCTGGAATGCCGACCGCGGCAATTGGTCAATTGTCGATAGCGCGATGTGCTGCGTCCACTACGGCCGTTACAATGTTCACGCGCTGATTGATGCTTTCCGTTTGACAGACAATGAAGAACTGGTCATTCAGGAGAACCGGCTTGACGCTCTGACTCACTTTTTTGTTGCCCGCGACTCCATGTATCGTCAAGTTTATCAACATCGTGTGCTACAAGCAGTTGATGCCCTTACGGAAAAGGTAGCTTTGCGCCTGCGCGATGTAATCGAGAACGAAGGGGCTGACAATTCACGCCTTTTTCTTGACGAGTCAATGATTGAGGTCATTGCCGCAAAGAACCGCATCCACTTTCTGCCGCTTACTGACATCTACAACATGACGGACAACTGGTGGTATTACCATAACGAACGCTGGTGCCAATGCGAAGACCCGGTGTTGCGCGATCTGTCCTCACGCCTCATTGATCGTCGCCTGTTAAAAACACTACGCATGCCGTCTGATAAGCTAGAGAAGGAACAACTGCTGCGACAACTGCACCACACTTGCGAATCGCTTGGTTTCGAACCGCGTTATTACCTCAGCACTGTCAGCAGTAGCGATCTCCACCGCAAAAAACTCGAATCCCCGCCAAAAGTAATGCTGGAGTCGGGGAAAATTGTTTCTGTGACAGATGTTGAACCGATGATTGCTTCAATATTGGAAAAGTCTTCAATTCCTCGTGAATGGGTCGTTGTGCCTCGGGCGGTTAAAGAACACTGGGCAAAAATGTACATTTAATCGTCATTGCACACTTTACTAATTGCGTAGTTTGCCGCTTCCCCATATCCTAACCAGCAAAGAACACTAAAGTGAGGTTCTGGCAGGATATTTGCTGTTAAGAAGAGCTGCTTCTATTCCGAAGCTTTCAATCTCCCGGTGGCTAGTATGGCACCGAGTGTGTTCGAAGGACCGACAGACGTGCGCTGGAAGGCGCGGGTTTCGGAAACTTTGTCAACATCCGGACTGGCCAAAGGAGGTAAGGTGAATAAGTTTGTACTGCGGAAACTCCTGCAATCGTTTACCGAACTTGAGTCGGCAATCTCCAATGCTCGCAAAAGCATCGAAAAATGCTCCACGCCTCAAGAAGAAATTCTAACTCGCATCACTTCTTACGAGGATATTTTACTCAAACAGAAAATTTATGTCGGCGAACTCTGTCAACAAATGCACCTGAAAAACTGGTCTGAGGTGAGTCGCGTCATCCGTATTATCAACGGCTTATCAACAATGATTCGCGATGATGCGAGAGAACTACTGGCTGAACCTGAATTTACCGGAACGAGCGAAACCGATGCTCCATCGATGCTAATTTGAACCTTATTCACCAGTGAATGCAATTTCCGGGATGTCTCAACCTGCACAAAATCGGGAAGGCGGGTTTGCTCTGCTGCTGGTGGTATTCATCCTCAGCCTTGCCAGCATTGTGGCGCTGGAAACCGGCCGAATGGCTTTTTTCGACCGACGCAATACCCGTGGCTTTGTTGAATCCATCCAGGGTGAATATGTTCTGAAAAGCGGTTTAAACCTCGCTCGAGTTCTGCTTGAATTACCCAAACTCGAAGGAGTCAATGAAGACTGGCTCGGCGATCCCTGGGCGATGATTGGCCAGGCACCCAGCTTGCCAATCGAAGGCCTTACCGGAGAGCCACGTATCAGCATCGTCGACAATTCCGGATTAATCAACATAAACGCTCTCGGCAACGACACCAGCCAGGCTGGCATATTTACAGGATTCAATAATCCCCAAACACAAGGTGGCGGTATTTCCGATCGCCGATCCGCATTTTGGAAACATGCTGCGGCCAACCTGTTTGAGGAAATTGGCCTGGTCCGAGAAGAGCTTGGCACTGATTCACTGTCGACAATCGGAGGGGTCGCATTTGGTCCTCCTTTGCTTCCATCTGTTATAGACGACTGGATTGATGGCGATAACCAATCCTTCAGTAGCGAAAATTATGACGTCGAAGGAGTCGAGTCTTTTGCGCCAAAGGAATTTTTTTTCAACAGAAAACTTTATGCGATAGAGGAACTAATGAACATCCCCGGCTTTACAAGCAGTCGAGTGTTGATGCTGTCAAAATTTCTCCGCGCCGATCCTGGCATCAACAACAATCAACTAATCAACATCAATACTGCGCCAGCTGAAGTACTTGCGGCAATGGGGCTCTCTGGGGTGGAAATTTCACAAGCGATTGAAGAACGTCTCAACCTGCCGGTTACCAGTAACATACTGCAAACCTTGCTTGCACCATATCCCGAGCTAAAACCTTACTTCAGCGTTAACAGCAACTCATTCTCGGTGTACGTTCGCGCAAAAATGCCGAGTCGCAGCAGATGGCTACATGCAATAGTCACAACATCCGGCATGCCGCCATCACGCAACACTTACCCGACTGCTCTTACTTTCCAGTAATGTCCAAATCAAAGCGTTCAGTTGAATGGCAGTATACTCCCGGCCCCTGCATGCGACCAATTGGTTTGTACTCATTGTCCAACATACGAAATGTCTGTGCATCGAGAAGGCCGTCACGAATATGCATGTATTTCACCACACCAATAACAATCCGATTAAAGCCAATTTCCAAAATCCCCCAGGAGTCACATTCAAACGAAGCCGGCGACTCTGAAACTCGTGGAGGTTTGACAAGGTGAGACGGCACACTGCTCAAACCGGCAAAAAGCAATTCATTTTCGCCTGAAGACAACGGAGCAGAAGTATCGTGCATTGCCTGAGCAATATCCTCATCCACCAGATTGACAACAAACTGACCGGTCTCCCTGATGTTCCGGGCAGTATCTTTGGGTACCCCCGGTTCCTTGTCACCGGGAGCAAAAGCCAGCACCGGCGGATTTGCACCAAACGCATTAAAAAAACTAAACGGTGCTGCATTTATCCGTCCCTGGCGATCAACTGTTGTGACAAGTGCAATTGGCCTGGGTGAAACAAGGGCGGTAAGAATTTTATATATCTCTATACTTTTCAAGTCTTGCGGATCTAATTGCATATACATAACCTGTGTTATCAGTTAATAGGAAGGGTGCCTGAAATCAGTTGTGCGATGGGAGTGTTGCGAAGTTAACATTTCGCCAGGATTGACTTCCGCCAATCTACTATGAAAATCATACATAGTGCGTCATTTCTTTCGATGAAACAATACCGATAGCATCACGGAGACAACATGTCCGACGATAAAAAGCAAAAGGAACAAATCAGGGTCAATATGCAGCCGGAGATCGCTCGCGGATGTTACTCAAATGCTGCCCGAGTAGTACACAGCAACCTGGAATTTGTTTTTGATTATCTCCTTTCGATGCCGGAAGACAAAACACTTGTTTCCCGTGTCGTCATGTCACCGCAACACGCAAAAAATTTCTGCGAAGCACTGCAAAACAATCTCCGCCTTTTTGAAGAGAAATTTGGCCCAATTCAATCTCAGCATTCAAACTCCGGTGGAGAGTTTCATTGAACTATACTGCTCGCATTTTAAATCTCCCGATCCAGAACACTCCAATCCCGAGCAGTATATTGGTCTTTGGTCGCATCCTCTCAACTTAGAAACTTATACTTGTCTTCAGAGCTCCCATATACCAATTGCGATAGAGCTGTCCTTCTCCAGTCATCGGATTGGTGTTCTGATCAACCAATATTCGATCCGCTCCGTCAAAATAGTGACCTTCTACCTTAATTACCCAGAAGTCATTAACATCAAAGCGTATAGTCAAAGCAACATCCTTCAACCATGTAGAAAAAGCTGGCTTGCCTGTTTCCTCTTGAAAAATACTGCCATCTCTATCGTTTCTATTGCGATAGTAGACAGAATAATAAGAACCAAGCTCCAAAAAATCATTCAGTCGATACGCTCCCATCAAATACCATCCTTCCGCCGGGATATCATCTTGCGGAATCACGGCAAAGGGCACTCGTGTTTCCAGATTCGAAATTTTATACAAATGGTATTCTGATGACAATTTCAAGGAGCCACTTAAATACTCAGCTGAGATCGCATAGGCATTTGCGTCACCTGAATTCGTGAATGGTAATTCCTGAACCGAAGCCAATACTGACTCGCTGTCTCCAAGTGACAACGGCTGCAACGACCTTCCCTCAACGGTAAATCCCGTATCAGCGGCACTTAAGGCAATACGTAATCCCTCGGCTGGCGTATTCCAGATCAGGCGGCCAATAAGAGTAGTATCAGAATCATAATCATTCACTGCCAACCCCTGTTCTCCATCAACAAAAAAAAGGGCTTCTCCACTGTCAGAACCCAGATCAAAAACTCCCAGTTGAGCCTCATACTCGAAATAGCCTAAATCTCCAGAAGTAAATAGTCCATATATGCCTGCGCCGTACAAACCTGTTTCACTGTCACGAAAAATTTCTGAATACGTACTCTGAGGAAGAAAGATACTATTTCTTGTCGAATCGAAGTCTCTGCTTTGGTTATACAGCAAAAAAGAGTTGCGCAACTTACCGGCACGAACACCAAAAGAATCGCCAAGACTGTAATCTGCGAGAGCCCAATCGATCACCAATCGGTTATTGTCAATAATTCCTAGATCGCGACTAAATATTTGAGCTCCAACCTGCAACTGATCCACAGGTTCAGAAAAAAAATTTAAACCGAATTCATTGTATTCAAAGGAACCACCACCGGTCGTTTTGCTCATATAATTGTTACGAGTCGAAACGATATAGCCCTGAGAGATAAAACCATGAACATCAATGTCATTGAGAAAATAATCCCCCTCGGCTGAGGCCAAGACAGGAGCGGCCAACACCAAAGCAAGAAACAATTTTTTAAAGATCATTACGCCATCACACATGATCAGCTCTCTAGGTCGATACATAACAACTACGATAAAAACATCGGCACTCAGGTGAAGTATGGGCTCAACACGTTAAAACGCGACAGTAGTTTTTACCGCCCCCATATACCAACTTCTAGCAAGCTCACCTTCACCAGTCACAGGATCGATATTGGCATCAATAAATGTTCTGACAGTTCCATCAAGGTAATGCCCTTCGAGTTTAACAATCCAGTAATCTGTAATGTCAAATCGAAGAGAAAGAGCTAAGTCCTGCTGCCACGAGGCATAGTCAGGCAACCCGCTTTTAGCGCTAAAATCACGGCCGCTATGATCGTTTTTATCCCGGTAATACAAAGCATAATAACTGCCAAGCTGAAGCAAATCGCTAAGTCTATATGAGGCCATTAGATAGGACCCCTCACTTGTCCTTGCGTTACCGGAGGATCTGCCGGCAAATGTAGTAGTATCAAATGAACCAAATTTAAACACCTGATACTCGGACGCCAGTGTCAAGGGACCAGTGACGTACTCCCATGAAAAAATATAAGTTAAAACGTCGGTCTTCTGATGAAAGGAAGTCCCCGCAAATGGAATAAGGTCATGATGCGATTCTCTGGACACAATTGGTTCGATATGACCGCCAATATTAAGTGGAAAACCTGCTATGCTGCCACCGATTTTCATTCCTTCCAGCGGGAGGTTCCAGAAACTACGAGCAACCAGTGTAGTCCCCGCATTAAATTCTGTTACATCAAATGGCGAACCACCATCTTCAAAAAATTTCACCTCTCCGCCCTTGTCGGTAAGATCAACTTTCCCAATAAAAAAGTCATAGTCCAAGGAACCAATTGAATCTCCTGGTAACGAGCCAAAAATTCCAGCACCGTACATTCCAGCCTCAGTGTCACGAGCAAACTCTGTATAAATACTCTGAGGCAAAAATATGCTTGCTCTCGCTAGATCAATATCCCTGGTTTGGGTGTAGAGAGCATAAGGTAACCTCACCTTACCGAACTTTAATCCAAACTCATTATCAACATGATATGTCGCCTGTGCCCAATCAATGCGGAGCTCGCTAGCCGCAACATCAACAAAATTTCGATTCAGTAGCTGCATCCCTACTTCCAAGTCATCGCTTACACTTGTAAGTGCATTGACACCGACCTCATTATAATCGAATGAACCTGCACCATCGGTTTTCCCAAGAAAATTATTGCGATCCGTAACAAGATATCCCTGAGACACAAAACCATGTATCTCTACCTGCCCTTGAGCCATATCTAACGCCACAGTCTTTATTGGCGACCCAAACAAAATTAAAGTGATTCCGAAAAGAAATATTTTTCGCATATTATTGCTCTCCACCAATCACTGAAAGGACCTTGACATTCAGCAATGATGTTCCATTTGGAACAATCCCGACAGCACCCGGGGTTTTCCTTACCGCGCGAACAACATCGTCCGGACTATAATAGGATTCGGGGGCCCGGGACTTTCCTGAAAAAACCAGTTTCTGCCAGTAATTGTTGTACTCACGTCTGGTAATTCCGACATAACGCTCAAGAAATGTCTCGATGAACGGTCGCTGGTGACAGACAATAAATCGCAAACTTGCTCCGCTGTTCCAACGTCTCCTTTTCCCGAGATAGATCTCTCTCACCTCAAACCGCTCGATCTGTGATACTGGCACATCCGCATTCGCAATAATGAGCGGACGATCCTCCGCCAGGCAACTGACTGGGAGAAACGAAATTGACAGTAAAATTAAAAATACAACTCTATACATTACAGAAGCCTGTTGTTTGATTCTTTCTACAGATAAAGATGATGGAAAATTATATTTTATGCGGAAAACTAAAATTATGCCGAGTGGCAGAAAGAACGGT
>JAQTWB010000212.1 GCA_028689495.1 bacterium
AAATACTTCAAGCATGATTCGGTTAGAGAATCTGACTATCGCGCTTTTTTCTGTGAGGCGGCTTTCGCTGACCTGCGCAACTATACGGCCCGATTTTTTATTGCGTAAAGTGAATTCGGCGCTCGTCATTCCCTTGTCACTGGTGTTGCTTGTCAGTGTTGCCTCGTATTCGGCGGATTCTTCTCGCGGAGATATGGTGCTGGCGAGGATTGTCCGGGCAATTTGCTGTCCGGTTTCGTCGGCATCTGAACCGCGACTGACGAAGTGGGCGGGCAGTTGGATCTGATTGTAGAGAAGATGAGCTGGCGAGACTTCAAAAAGGCTCAGGACATCTGTATCGCTGATTTTTCTACTGAGCTTGATTTTTAATGTCAGGGCTTCGGCGCGGGCTAGAGCGTCATACGGGCGTAGTGCCGTCAACACTTCGTTGATAATCTGTAGCCGGTCATTTTGGTCACCCTTCACCGAGGCCAGATATAGTTTGTAGTAGGCAGCTGCCACTTGATTGCTTTCCCGGGAGAGTAGCTGCTTTAGACGGTTCGTGGAGCTATAGGCGGGAAAGGTAGCGATAAATTCTCCAAGAGTGGCATATTCGAGCATTGAGTCGGTATTTCTCAGGACGATGTCTTCAAAGTCTTTGAGATTCTCGACAGCGAGAAGGCGGGCTTTGCGCATGTGCCAGGCTGATTGTGTTCTCAGCCAGAACTGGCGAGACTTGCTTTTTGTCCAGGCGAGGATGGAGTCTGTGCTGCTGGAATACAGCGTTCTCGCCAAAGCATCTTGAGCCTGGGCCAGGGTCAGATGCAGGGCCAGGGCCATGTCATCCTGGCTCGTGCCGATTTTTCCGAACCACTGTCTCATGTTTGCTGCCGCTTGAAGAAGTTGCACGGCTTCTTCGGCTTTGCCTTCGCGCAATTTTAGACGACCTCGTGCCAGTTTGAGCAAAGCGCGGTGTTCGGTATCGGAGCGCAGCGGGTTATTGGCGAAGCATGATTCAAATTCATCAAGGATTTTTCTGGAGGCAAGAATTCGCATCTGGTCGGTAAGCAGCAGCACCATGTTCATACTCGGCAGGATGTGGGAACAACCGTCAGGTAGTTTAAGCGCCTCTTCCCAGGTTGCTTCGGCGTCGTTGTCGAGAAACATTTCGCGGTAAACTTCTGCCGAGTTGTTCAGCGGTGTTGAGAGCTGACTCCTCAGGCCTAGTGAGAGTTCGGCTATGGCGGCCTTGGTCAGCGTATCGAGGGCAAGCTTGTCATTGCCTTTAAGTGAAAAAAGAATGCCTAAAACATTAAGTGTCCTTCCTGGCGAGGGGTCACGTAGAAGTCCGGCTTGCGCTGTGCGGATTGCATCATCAAGGCGTCCAAGTTTCATCAGAATCCAGGCTTTTGAAGCCGGAATACTTGGGTCGAAGTAGGCTTTCAGAAATTCGTCCAGAGTGGTCAGTGCCTTTTCGTAGTAATCGAGATTGAGTTGAGCGTCAGAAATCAGCATCAGCAGTCGGGCATGGTGTTGCCAGACCAGGGGGTCCATAGCTCGTGATTCTTCGTCGGGATATGTTTTCTCAAGCAGTGTTCGGGCACTTTCCAGATAACGCAGTGCAAGCTGGAAGTGGGCCACTGTCGTCAGATAATAACTGCCAAGCATCATTTGTGGGCGATAATCATCCGGAGCTTTCTCCAGAGCGGCAAGCAGGTTGGCTCGGGCATCAATCGGGTGGTCGGCAGAAAAAAAGTCTTGCGCTTCTTCCAGTAGTTCATCGACAGTTTTTGCCTGGCGCTGACTGGCACCTTCCGAGAGCGTTGGTAGATTGCGGTTGCTCAGGTCCTGGGCCTGGCTGACAAGTGGCGCCAGGGCCAGACTAGAGCACAGGAAGGAGCAGATCAGACAGCAAAGTGTAATTCTCACCGAGAGGCACATCCGAATTACCATTTTCGCCTCAACAGTGATGCAGGGTTGATGAAGTGCAGCGCACGCTGATACCAGCGGTAACGCCGCTGATAAGCAAGGCGAAACTTTTCGTAACAGGAATTGACCTGTTCGGTCGTCAAGCTGTTTTGAGAGCCCCGATCCGCGTACTTGATCAGGTTGATTGTCGCGGAAATCTCGCCAAAGGGCAGGAAAGCATTATCGACACGTTTTGCGTATTCCAAACGTGTCTCGCCATAACGACGCACAAGTCCACTATCGGCGAGTCTCGCTGAAATTGCGCAATAAAGTTTCCAGCTACGCACTTTTGCTGTGCGTCTGAGTTTCCAGGCATGGTAGGTCAAGGACTTAAGCAGGAAAAACAGCAACGCAATGACGCCGATAGTTGGTAGAGAAGCGCGGGCAAATTCTTTTGCCGAAAAAAGCGGAGAGAAGCCAATTGCCTTGTTTTCGCTTTCCTCGTCAAATTCCTGAAGCAGCTCACTGCCGGGATCGATTTTACTCATCAGCTCCTCCAGCAGTTTGTCGTCGGGAACTATTTCCGATTCGTTTTCCCGTGCTCGGGAGTCACATCAACCACAACCCAGCCAATGCCAGTCACGTAAATTTCGGGCCAGGCATGTTTGTCTCCGAGGTGGAGCAGGATATGTCCATCGCGG
>JAQTWB010000086.1 GCA_028689495.1 bacterium
AGCAATCACAATAATCTGAGCGTTAACTTCCTCGTCGCCAACTATGAAATCGCTCAACCCAGCGCAGGACATTCTGGGGCGCATGATTCTTTTTCCAGACCCCCGCCGCATATTTATTAGCTTCTGCCATTGTCGGATAGGTATGAATTGTGCCAAGTATTTTGTTCAACCCCAGTCCATGTTTCATTGCCAGCACATACTCGGCCAGCAACTCTCCAGCTCCGTGCCCAACTATCGTAACGCCCAGAATCTTGTCTCGCCCTGTTGCTGTTATTACCTTCACAAACCCTTCATCAGTCGCATCGGCAATGGCCCGATCGAGATCGTCAATGCTATAATGTGTAACCTCATATTCTATCCCCTTTTCCTTGGCAGCTTTTTCATTAAAACCTACATGGGCAACTTCAGGGTCCGTAAAAGTACACCAAGGCACTACACGATAGTCAGCACGAAATTTTCGAAAGGGAGAAAACAAAGCATTAACTGCCGCATACCATGCCTGATGAGCTGCAAAATGGGTAAACTGATAAGGTCCTGTAACATCGCCTGCCACATAGATATTAGGATAGTTAGATCTGAGAAACTCATCTGCCTCAATAGTTCCACGTGAGTTTAACTGCACTCCAAGTTCCTCCAAACCGAACCCGCTGACATTAGCCTTACGTCCCAACGCAAAAAGCAGACAATCAAATTCAACCTCGACCTCCCCTGTCTCCTCCGCACCACTGTGACAGATAAGGTATTTGCGATTATCACGAACTACAACACCAACAGCACGATGATTTGTCAGTATACGAACTCCTTCCTTCATCAACCGCCGGCAAATATACTCGCTTACGTCATCATCCTCACGGCTGAGAATACAATCATACGCTTCCACTTGCGTAACATTGACCCCCAGCCTGGAAAACGCCTGCGACAACTCACTACCAATTGGCCCACCACCAAGAACCACCATCTTCTCCGGCCTCTGCCGCAAGTTCCATATAGTGTCCGAGGTAAAATACTCTACCTTATCAAGCCCTGGCATATTCGGCACCAGCGGCCGTGCTCCTGACGCGACAACTATGTTTCGCGTAGTAAATGTATTGCCGTTAACCTCAACAGTAAAAGGCGATTTTATCTTCGCCGCTCCGCTAATACATTCAACACCAAGCTCTGAATATCGCTCAACTGAATCATGGGGTTCCACCTGCTTGATAACTCTCTGAACCCTTTCCATCACTTCGGAAAATTCAAAGTTCACTTCAGATGTTTTTAAACCAAAATCAGCAACACGCTTCGAGTTGTGAACCACCTTTGCCGAAGCAATCAACGCTTTACTCGGCACACAACCGGTGTTTAAGCAGTCACCTCCCATTTTATGCTTTTCAATCAACAAAACGCGGGCTTTAACTGCAGCAGCGATATAAGATGTGACAAGGCCTGCTGCGCCCGCACCAATAACAACAATATTATAATCGAATGTCTTCGGCCGTTCATACCCTTGGTAGACCTTCAACCCTCGTAAATAATCAGTAAAAAATTTCGCCCCAATTGGTAATAGGCCCAACAGAGTAAAAGACAATAGCAGTCCCGGAGTGAAAATCCCGGACAAGCCGTCAATTTCGGTAAGTGCGGTACCTGCATTTACATATACGGCAGTTCCGGCAAGCATGCCCAATTGACTCACCCAATAAAAACTCCAGGTCGAGATGCCGGTTAGTCCAAAAAGAATGTTAATCAGAAAAAATGGAAAAACTGGTATCAAACGCAGCGTAAAAAGATAAAAAACCCCGTCTTTGGCAATTCCATTGTTTATCGAAGTCAGTTTATCGCTATATCTTTTCATAACCAGGTCACGCAAAAGATATCGCGAGACAAGAAATGATATAGTCGCGCCAACTGAACTGGCGAAAGAAACCAAGAGTAAACCTTGTACTAATCCGAACAATGCCCCGGCCGCGAGTGTCATCACCGTTGCGCCAGGTATCGAAAAAGCCACAATGGCAACGTAAGTCAGAAAAAATATCCCCAAGGAGAGATAAATATTATCGGCAATCTGAGTTTGCAGAAACTCAAAATTCTCCTTGAGCGAAGCCAATGTCAACCATTCAGTAAGACCATAATGATTGACCACAAATATAAGCCCGCCGATCAGCAACAACAAAAATACTTTAAGGTGATTCTTTTTCATTTTCCAAATCTATATTCATTTCATTCGCCAACTCACTTACCAACCTTCTAGCAATCCGGGGCAGACCAATGCCAAAGTCAGACTCCTGAGAGCATCGCCACCCGAAATTCTTTCACTTGGTTGCTTATCTTAAGAAGATATTACATTACCTGCTCAAATTGACCTGCAAGCCTAGTAACCGCCACTATTAGTGATTTTCTTTGCGAAGAAAAACTTTTCTTCCTGTAATATCCAATGACCACAGACCACTAAGTGGTCAGCATGAAACTACAACGTGTCAAAGGACCAAGTCGAATGATTAATTTCCAAAAAACACTGCCGAGACAGAACAGTCACCTGCAACCAAAGCTCGGTCTATTCTCGATAGTTGTATTAGTCGCTCTTGTTGCAATCACCATACTACTATTTGATACCCTGATCGCCCGCAGCGCTTTCGCCCAAACAGAAACATTGCGGGACTTTGACCAGCAACACCTAATCTGGGGTGCCGTACTATCCGAGAATGTCATCCGACGTGGCCCGGAGACAAAAATAAATTACCAAAATATAAAGACTCATCCCGAGCTACTAAATGCTTACCTGGCCGGTCTGAGCAAGGTGTCGCAAGGTCAATTTGATACATTCAGCAAAGATCAACAACTGGCATTTTTAATCAATGCCTATAATGCCTTCACGGTAAAACTAATAGTCGAAAACTATCCGGTGAAGTCGATTAAAGATTTAGGTTCCTGGGTGCAATCCCCCTGGAAAAAGAGATTCATCTCACTGCTTGATAAAAATCTTTCACTAGATGAAATTGAACATGGCATGATCAGAAAATTGTTTGATGAACCTCGCATTCATTTTGCCGTAAACTGCGCATCGATCGGCTGCCCGGCGCTTCGCGAGACACCGTTCACAGCTGACAATCTATCCTCACAGCTCGAAGACTCCGCAGTGGATTTCCTGAACGACAAGTCGCGAAATTATTTTGACTCTTCAAATAATACATTTCACCTGTCGGCCATCTTTAAATGGTACGGAGACGACTTCTCGCGGCATGGAACAATTCAAAGCTTTGTCGCTGATAGAATTCAATCAACAAGGACCAAACCAAACCTCTTCCTCTCGGCTACAGTCGAATTTCTTGACTATGACTGGAGGCTGAACCACTTACAATAACCCCATGCCAACAAAATCAATGATTATTTTTTTAGTTATAGGCTCAAAAAAATGAACAAAATCTTCTCTACCGCTAACTGCCTTTATTCAAAACTGCTACGACTAATTGAATCTATCAGTTTTCTGCCTTCACTACTGTTGCGACTATACCTTGCATCTCTTTTTTGGACTACCGGATGGAATAAAGCTAATTCATTCTCGGACACAGTTGCCTGGTTTGGAAACCCGAACTGGGGTCTTGGGCTACCTTTCCCGGAAATCAATGCGGCACTTGCCGTTTCAGCCGAAATTGGTGGTGCAGCGCTACTAGCCCTTGGTCTGGCCACCCGTCTTGCTTGCATCCCTTTAATTGTCACAATGATCGTAGCTGCCGCAACAGTCCATCTAAAAAATGGCTGGCAGTTCATATACGACCGTATGAGCGTTTTCCCTCCAGACGACATTTCTGAAGCAATGGAACGTCTTAACCGGGCAAAAGAAATTCTTCGCCAACACGGGGATTACTCTTGGTTGACTGAACATGGCAATATTGTCATGTCAAATAATGGCATAGAACTTGTTGCCGCATATACAATAATGCTGCTGGCACTGATGGTATTAGGTGGGGGGAAATATATAAGTCTTGATTACTGGATTGCATTAAAGCGATCCTGCCGAGCATGCTGTTCATCAACTGAGTAAAGCTTTGACAATGCCTTCAGTATCGGCAGAGGCGGATATGGTTTTCACATTAAAACCAAAAGCCTTTGCCGATTCAAAGGTCTTAGGACCAATCGCGATTGCTGCGCTATCTTTGAGGCAGATCGAGAGCTCATCAATCCATGTCGCTACAGCCCGGGCTCCCCGACTACTCGTCAAAATGAAAAGTACCCTATATTCCTTATCCTGCGATAATGTGTTCAACAACAAAGTTTCGTCATTTGATAAAAGATGTTCCCGCGTTCGATAAGCAATAACTTCCTGAACCTGAATACCGGCCAAAGCCAAAGCTCCGGAGATATCAAATGCAACCGTTTCAGCGCGAAAAAAAACAACTCTTGGCTGTGATTCAAGCGCCCCTCCCCAAAGCTCTTTTAACTCAGCGATAATCTTCTCAGTTAATACCTCACCACCCAACCCCTCAGCGGAAACTCTCACGGGCAAACCAATTTTCTCCACAGCACACTGCGTAGCTGCACCGACAACTGCAACTTTAGCACATAATAACGACATGCCCTCTTCATGCCCAGCCTGCTGAAGTGCCATATGCACACTATTCACTGCATTAACACTTGTAAACACTACCCAGTCATCAGCCTTAAGGCCGATGACTTCCGAAACGTCAAACCGTAGATGTTCAATTTCCAGAGCCGGTATATCGTGGACAACAAAACCCAACTCTCGTAGGCGAAGTGACAACTCCTCCCCTTGTCCCACTGGTCTGGTATTAACTATTACAAACGAATTTGAACTTTTGCTCATATTCTTAAGCTCAGATTAAAGAAGCGTTTTTCAACTTTCCGATTAAGTTGGCAGGTCCAAAACAATACTATCGTATACTCTGGTGAACAGCTCGACCAGTTCCGAATTCTCACTGTAATCCTGAACAACAAAGCCTATCACTTTATTATACACTTCAGTAAAAAGCTGTTCGTCCTCAACCAGACCTCTCTTCGCTGCGCCTTGACTGACTATATTCGCCTTCTTACGCAAGACATCACAAACACTCCTCCGCTGTTCGGTTGATAAGACTAAATGCGGCTGATAAAGAAGCTTAAGTAATGAATAAACGCGAAAACGATCGATAGCAGTAACACTTCGCGAAAGCTGATCGGCATGGCCGCCGTATTTCACCACGTCATCCGACTCTACAAGACCGACTTCATGGGCAACGGCAATCCTCAGCCAAAGATCGTAGTCCTCACACACCCTCATGCTCTCATCAAATCCTCCATGCCGAAAAAATAGTTCCTTCTCAATAATCACCGAGGAAGGACTGATGCAGCACATCTCAAGAGCCTTGTTAAATATATTCCCCTGTAACATCTGATGGTGTTTCGCCTGGTTCACACGCCGCCCATGACGAATCCACTGTTCCTGGCTCTGCAGTACCTTAATCAATGGATTAGCCTGGATATAAGTGACCTGTCTCTCCAGTTTCCGTGCTGACCATGAGTCATCGGAATCGAGAAATGCAAGCCACCTCCCGCGCGCCAGCTTCACACCAAGATTCCTTGCGGCCGATACACCGCGTCGTGAAGTGCGCACAATTGTTATTCCCTGCCTCATCCAATCGGCATAGCACTTATTAGGGAGACTTGATCCATCATCGATAATCAGCAGTTCAAAATCCCGATATGACTGAGCAATGACAGATTCAACAGCCCGTTCAATCTCAGATGGACGATCGAACACCGGTATGACAACAGAAACAAACGGCGGCAGATCGCAACACGCCCCGACCATTACAACTCTTCAGTAATATCTTCGTCCAGCTCGTCCTCAGGGAACTCCTCTCGACCGGAAATCCTCTGATATATCGACTCGATTACCCGCTCTGTGCCTTTTCGCTTACCCGGCAGGCTCGCCACTGAAAATACAGATTCACGCCCCAGGCAAAGTTCCTCGCGCACACGATTGGCCATTAGGCCAATTTCGGCTTGCTTCAATTTATCGGCCTTGGTGATTAAGGCAAGACAGCGTTTGTCGCCACATAATTCGCGAATCCAGAGCTCTTCTTCTTCCGGTCCTCGGCGGGCATCGACAAGGATCATCACTATTTCCAGCTGTCGACTTTTGCCAAGATAGGTGACAAGGAACTCCGACCATTGGTTGCGAAGAGACTTGGAAACCTTGGCGTAACCGAACCCCGGCAAGTCGACAAAATGTGCCAAGGCCCGTGATTCACCGCATGCAAACTCGACTTTAAAAAAATTCAGCGCCTGAGTTCTACCCGGTCTTTTCGCTGTTATCGCCAGGCTCTTCCTGCCACAAAGCGCATTGAGTAAAGACGATTTTCCGACGTTCGAACGCCCAACAAAGGCCACTTCCGGAAGACAGCCCACGGGAATTCCATCAAGGTCATAAGCCGAAGTCACAAAGTCCGACCGAATAATTCGCGGCTTGTCTTTTCCCGACTTATGCTCTTCCATTGCACCGCTCAATTCTCTCTTCAAGTTCGAGGATCTGTTTATGCAGGTTCCTCTGTCGACCCATCAGCGAGACAACAAAAAACACCACTATCAGCCACAGGGCCGTATAAGCATAAAACAAATCCCAATAAGTATCAGGCATGTCTTTCCTCCATATTGAGAACGTCATCTTCCAGTCTTCTCAGGCGTTCCGCCAGCACAAGTCCCATAAAGCGGACCGTCGTAAACCAGACCGAAGTCACCGCAATAGCCAGAATGCTGATTATCAACGCCCAAACGAATCTCTCGTCCGATAATCCACCTTCCCTGGCTACAACTTCAGGATGAAGTTGTTCCGTCTGATCAAGAAATTTAATTGAAAATATAACAATGGGTACATTAACAGCCGAAATTATGCCAACCACTGCGGCAAAATTGCGGAAGCGGGCGTCATGGCCAGTAAATCCGCGCATCACCACATAAGAAAAAAGAATCAACCAGAGCACAAGAAATGAAACGAGTCGGGGCTCCCAGCGCCACCAGACGTTCCAGGCCGAGTGCCCCCAAATCATCCCCGTAACAAGCACAATGCTACAAAGCAGCAATGACACTTCCGCCGATGCCTGGGCCAGCATATCCCAAGCCGTCTTTCGCCCAAGAAGGTAAAACACACTGGCAACAAACAATAAAAAAATAGTCAGATAGGAACTCGATGCCGAGCCGACATGATAATAGAATATTCTCTGCACTGCTCCCATCACCGCCTCATTGGGGACAATTGTGAAAACCATAATGTTCGCAAAAAGAACAAGGACAATTGCCAAAAGTGGCACAATTTTTTGCAAAATAATACTTCTACCTGCGGCAAGTCGGAATACCAGTGCATCTATCCCCTCCATGGGAGCTAGCTCCAAATTATGTTCGGCCACCGAGGATAAATTCTCATCTTGTTCAGACATCATTACTTCTACTCTCGCGCTACGAATTCAAATAACAGCAGTGACATTACAAGCGACACCACATCGAACACCAACACCATCACGAACCAGAAGTCCCCGACCGGGAAAACTCCATCTTGCAACAGGACCCTGGTGACAGAGACCACACCTGCTACCAGCGGTAGACACAACGGAAAAAGCAACATTGGCAGCAAAATTTCCCGCCCACTACTGACTGTGGATATCGCCGCAAGCAAAGTGCCAAGTGCAATGAACCCTATACTTGCAAAAACACTCAGCGCCAGCAGAAAGAAAAAATGCTCGAAATAATCGACCCCAAAAAACACGCCATGAAGAATAATCACAAACGCCTGAAGAAATGTCAGCAGCACACTGTTGGCGATAAACTTCGAAAGGTAGATTATCAACGGATCACCCGCCGCCATCAACAATCCATGTAAAGCATCATTTTCCTTCTCGACGATAAACGATTGCCCGAGAACAGTAACACCACTAAACAAAAAGATGACCCAGATAATTCCTGGTGTCAGCTCTATAAGTTCGGTCTGGCCGTAACCAATAACACGGAATGCAAAACTGCAGACAATCACCAGCAAAGCGGCAAATCCACCACTGGCGGCAAGAAAATGACCTCTCCGCAAAATCGCCTGCATGTCCTTGGAAAGTAGCACTGAAAGCTGTGTAAACATCAGTCAGCCCTCGCAGCAAGAGGCAAAACACTATTTAAGACAGATTCCGAGTCCTTCACTATCCTGCCTTCTTTCAGTTCAATAACCCTTGTCGCCAAACGCTCAATAAATCGTTCGTCATGAGAAGCAAAAAGAACCGCAGTTCCTGGTTTGAGTTGCAACAAAGAAAATACCGCCCGAACCAAGGCTTCACACGAACTTCGATCAAGACCAAGAGTCGGCTCGTCAAGTAACAGCAAAGAAGGCTGTCCCAGAAAAGCCCGCGCCAGCATCGCCCTCCTCGCCATTCCCTGAGAACATTCCGAAATCCTTTTCCCTGCAAAATGAGTAATCGAAAAGCGATCCATCTCCAACTGAACGGCTTGGCCCGGATCCGACAATCCGCGAAGAGATGCATATAGATGCAAATTTTCCCTTACTGAAAGATGGGAATAAAAAAATGCAGCGCCTGCCTGATACCCGATAGAATGACTCTGCCGAATTTTGCTGGAACGCGAGTAGTAATCTGTCAACGGCAGCGAAAATAATTTTATCTCTCCTTCGTCTGCCCGTGCTGCTGCAGCCAGCAATCGAAGCAGAGTAGACTTGCCTGCTCCGTTATCACCAAAAAGCGCAACCCGCTCTCCGGCTTGGACAGTCAGTGATACATGCTGCAAAGCTCTTACCCGTCCATAACGTTTGCTAACCGCCTCAAGGTCAACAACTGTGGAAGAGCACCCTGCTGCGACACCCTTTTCAACGTTCACCGGGATTTCACGCTACCACTGATGTTCACAACATTGAGGTTAACAACTTTGAGGTCATCAGAATCGCCCGACTCGTTAGAGCTGTCCGAACCAGCATCTTTCACCTCAGCCGAACCCCCGGAATCCGCTTCCGCCCCCGGCAACTTCAATAAAGCCGACAACTTCAATAAAGCCGCCTCCTCAAGCAACTGCTTTCGCGAAACCTGGTATTCAGCCTGAAGCAACTTACCAGAGCGAAAGTCCAGTTCCAGATCCTCAAGCGCCTGTAAATAAGCATCTTGACGTATACTATTATCACTTTCAATTTTTACCCCTGCGGCCGAACGAGGAAATGTAACTCCGGCAACAAAAAACGGAAAAATCAGCGCCATACCAGTCGCAAAAGCTATTACTACCGTAAGCATCATTACAAATATTTCAATCATCCTCGCGCCCTTGCCTCAGAAATTTCAACCTCTATCTCAATCTCGTCACGTCCGAGCAATGCAACAAATAGCGGGCGCAAGACAACCATGGTGCCCATCAACACTACCAGAGCACCAACCCACAGCCAGACCTGAAGCGGATTTATAAATACCTTGAATGCCGCTTTGGCTGCCACAAGGTCCATTGTTTTTGCCTCACTTTCAGACATATCAAGACCAGCAAGAGCGATGTACAAATCGTCGATCATCGTCATGCGGATATCAACCTCGGTTGTTGACTGCTGGGTCCGTGGGTAAAATCTCTTCTCCGGTCTAAGTGTACCTATCACCTGAAGTTCGCCAGCTCGTCTGACTGCAATTTCTGCGCTGAGAGTCGAATAGTCATGACTCTGCCCATCAGAGAGCTGCACCAGTTCCAGTTCATATTTTCCAACCTCAAGTTTCTCTCCCGTCTTGAGAGTAAAATCTTTTTCAATCTTGTAGGCCATACTGGCTGTGATGGAAATACACATGACGGCGACACCAAGGTGGACCAGAAATCCTCCCCATTTCTGCGGACTCCTGGCAAACATCTTTACGGCAGACTGCATCGGCGATGACGAGGTGATCACGGAACGCGCCTTAGTTGCCCGGCGAAACTCGGCCTCAATTGTGGCAATGACGAATAGCGCCAAACCAAAGGAGACCGCGGCATAAACCCTAGTCGAGTCAAGGATTAAAAATATTGCTGTAATGATCGAACCACTGAAAAACGGTACCCGAAATGTTCTCCAGAGAGAGCCTAATGACGCCTTCCTCCAAGCGATAAGTGGACCAGCTCCCATAAGAAACATCAGG
>JAQTWB010000213.1 GCA_028689495.1 bacterium
GAACGAGGAATACCAAGCTCACCGGCAAGCCGGCGCGAAAATTCAAAATAAAAACGTTGTGGATCCAGAAGTGGCGTAGTTGCACAGATTGAGTAGCGAGGCCCATAATCAGCACAGACGATATCACGTTGATCAATCGTCAGTATCGCCTCAGTCCCGGTTATCAGCAGCGGTAATATCCCTTCACGAATATCCCGAACTTCAACGGTAAAAAAACGTTCTGCAATTTCTGATGACTCACAGTGCAGCAAAACCTGTCCAGGTCTCGCCTCACAGAAACTAATGGTCGCCTGTATGAAAAATGAATCCTGATTGCCCAAAATAAGTGTCCCCCCTATACCCGCAACGGAAATCGCTGCATCACCTCATCGCAACCTGGCGATGGACTAACTGGTTCAGTCTCAAGGAAGACTGCATATATCACGAACTGAGAACTCGTTCCTGACTTTAATGCCAAGGAAAATCTGCCCGTCACAAAAGGGATTACGAAATATAGAACCCCTAGAAGAACAGAATTAACGAGCCGCAACAGTCTTGCGGGAAACTGAAACATCGGGGGAAGCCGGATCAGTTTCTCTATCAACCTCGGGCAAAAGAATCTTATGCTCGACGCTTGTCATGTAATCATTAAAAATATGTTCAGCGCGTGGGAGAAAATACTCTCCGTTCTCCATCTTTACGGTTGTATCTTTGAGGCGATAAACATAATGCCCGCAAGTGTAACAATCGTAATTCATAAAATGCGTACAGATACACATCTTGTCGGTAACAGGAAGCTTCTTTCCATCGTCACCAACTGGAGCCGCATGCCAAGCATCGATATAAGCGCACTGCCCCTTTGCATCTAGAATGTATCCCAATGATTCACAATTAGGACGAATATTGGAAACAAGAGAAGGACTGCTTTTCAGCATCCGCATAGGATAACCTGTTGGAGACGAGAGGTTAACCTCCACGTCTTCCTCCTTTGAGAGGATATAAGTTTGCTGAACGTTTTCTGGCAAACCACACTCTCGGGCAATGGTGAAACGAGTTGCCACCTGAACAGCCGAGGCACCCATGCGCAAATAATCAACCGCATCAGTGCCCGTAAAAACGCCCCCGGCTGGAATCACAGGAATGGAGAGTTCCTCTTCTTTGAGCAACTGTAAGACATCTTCTGTCAGCGTGCGCAGGTTAAAATTGGCCCAATCCTTACCAAAGCCCAGATGGCCACCAGCCAAAGGCCCCTCAACCACGACATAATCAGGCAAACGATTAACTCTTGAGCTCGTCGCCAGAAAGACCTTCAATGCCCTGGCCGAAGAAACAATAATGCCGATCTTCACGTCGCGAAATCGCGAGTGTTCGGTAATCAACGGCAATGTGCTTTTATGCAAACCGGCTGAAAGGGTAATACCATCAATACCGCCATCCATTGCGCCATCGAGACGAGCTTTAAGTGTTTCACGCGGATTGCCCATATTGAGCTTTTCCATCACGTTGATAAACACACCGCCCGTGCCACGCTTATGATCCATCGTATCGCGAACGTGATTCAAAGAGGCTCGATATACATCCTCATAGCCCCACTTGACTTCAGGCTTAACCAATTCGTCGCGATAAATCTTGAACTTCTTGCCTTTGTCGGCCTGAAAATGCGTGCCGAACTTTCGGTCGGAAAGAAAGGGAGACATCGCGTCAGAGATGTGTCCAACTCCTCCAAGACGAGCAATCTCCAGAGCAAGCTCGGCTGTAGATATATCTACCCCCATGCCTCCAACAATCAACGGAAGATATTCATTCTCTCCAAGGCACAAGCGATAATCAGCCAGCTTTTCATTCATTAGGATGTCAACCAAGAAAACGGTAAACTAACCCCCTGATAACGCAAGGGGAAATATTTTGAGGCGGGAGCATACACGTTTATGGCACAAACAGCAAAGTTACCTATCGTATTGATGAGTATTTTATAGTCAAAAGGGGCGGCCCCCTGATTGATTTCGCTCAAGAACAGACGAAGGTGCTGACGAACTAACAATGGGCAATACAAAAGTCCGGTCTCAGAAAACGAATAAGCAAAGAAATGTCAAAAACAGCATACGACAATGACTTTCTTCCACCTGGAACAGAAGTCGGTAACAGATATGAAATCATCCGCCCAATTGGCACTGGCGGCATGGGCAATGTTTATCTGGCGACCGATGAAGTGTTTGGCGACAAGCTGGTCGCGATCAAGTTGCTGCACAATCAATTTACCTTTCAGAAAAAATATCTCCAACGGTTTATTCGAGAGGTCCAACTCCTCAGCACCATTAACCACCCGCAAATTGTTCGCACTTTTGATGTAGGGGTAGACAAGGAACTGGTCTATTTCACTATGGAGTTTGTCGATGGCCTGCCGCTGCATAAAGCCGCACAAAGAGGTCTGATCGACATGTCAGACTGGGGTAAAATTATCCTGCAGATATGTGAAGGACTCTCGGCGATACACCGCGAAGGAATCGTCCATCAGGATCTCAAACCGGCAAACATCATTCTTCTGCCAAACAAAAGCATCAAAA
>JAQTWB010000214.1 GCA_028689495.1 bacterium
CCTGGACCGGGGGGCAGATCATTTGTACCGGCTTCAGCTTGGGTCTGCAGGTTTTTTCCGGTGGGGGGTGATGATTGCGATGGGCCGGTTGATGCCGGACCTGAACCGGTATTTGCAGATGTCTCAGTGGTGTTACCTGCTGAGCCAGCATTTTTTGTCTGGCCAGCCGCGGAATTTTCGCCAGCTTGCGAGGCCGTGGTGGCATTAGACTTACTGGTTTTGTCAACGGCGTTGACTGCATCGTCTGCGGCGGAAGTAGTTGCGGCGGACGTAGTTCCTGCTCCCTTTCTTATTGTCGTTGCTGTTTTCGCTATATCGGTACTGGGGTCAAGGATTTTTTCGACCACAGGTTGACCTGTGCTTGTTCTGGTTACCTCTGCTGAGGGTAAGGAAAGTTGCGGAGCTTCAGGTTTGATGTCAGGTGTTTTTAACAAACCTCGGCGGGCAATTTCTCGCTTCTCAAGAGCATTGAATTCCTTTTGTAATTTTGCGATGTCCTTGTTGAGAGTGCTGATCTCCTGGTCAAGGGATTTAAGTTTTGTTTTGTAAGGTGTGGAAGTCCTCCATAACTTTAATCCTTCGCTTTTAAATCCTGGTATCTTCTCGCGTATGTTTTCCGCCGAACGAGATGCTCGCTGGAGCAGGTCTGATTTTTCCGAAAGTTCCTTTGCAACTTCGAGCTTCTTTCCGCGCAGAATCTCGGCGGATGCATGGACCCATTTTTGTCCCAGAGTTGTATCTGCCAATTTGCCTATGGCCGCCGAACCAGTCACTTTCAGCCATTTGAATGCTTTGCCAACCCCATAGGTTTCGGCTGCCATTACCATGCCGTCAACCAGGTGTTTTTCCGCTTGGTAGTGCTGAGTTTTCGCGGCGGAAGCCAATTCGTTATGGGCCTGGCTTGCATGGTAGAAGGCATTATAGTCAAGCACTGGAGTATTGGCGTCACTTTTTAGTTGCGCCAGCTCGTTAACATCAGTTTTTTGGCCTCGTAGAGGTGTACTGATTGTCTGTGCAAGTTTTTCGAAATTGTTAATTTTACTGCGGTAGGAGATATCTACATTGTGCAGGTTTTCACGAAGTTGATAGTTGATAGTGCTGGCTTCGGAAGACTTGCCTTTCGCCGTCAAGTCTTGTGTTCGTGCTTCCCCTTTGGAAACGATATTTTTTAGCTCTTCCAGTTGCTGCAGACGTTCTGTCTCGTGCTTGCGCAGCGCATACAAAGGTTTGAGGCTCGCATCATGTTCTCCTCGTATACTGTAAGGAGTTGAGTCAGGTGGAGTCGGCGAGACCAGACTTTGAGCCGCGTTCCAGACTTTGTGTAGTCCGATGCGTAAGCGCTCAAAGCGACGGCCAGATAGGCTCAGTCGATCGTCTTTTGTGTTTTTTTCTAGCTGGGCAATGCGTGTGTCCGTTATGCGCTTGGCCTCTGTCACTACCTCAATGCTTTCGGTTATTTTGCTTTTAATTTCGCCTAGAGCCTTGGAGCCATCAATTTTTTCCGGATGTTCAACTTGCAGAGTTTTGTCGAGCTTTTTTTGTAGCGCATCATAATTGCTGGCTGATTTTTTTGTAGAGTTGTTCCCGACTGACCCATCACTGATGGCGTGATTGACCAGATTGAGTTCATCTTTGGCTTTTCTTGCGGCAATCAGGTGCTTGTCGTAGTCGGTTGGAACGCTTGACGCTTTAGCCGCTGCCTGCTCAGACAAGATGGTCTGATAGAGTTTGTCGCGCTTGCTTTTCAGATCGTCGATTGACTGATTGCTGGCCTGGTCGGCGCTATTTTTTTTGTCGAATATTTCCTGTTTGGCGCCTTTGAAGGCTTGAAGGTCGTCCCGGTGTTTAATCAGGTCGATTTTTCTCACATCTTCGCCATTGCGTGTATGTTGCAACTCATTGATCGCTGCCATGACCTCTTTGTTTTCGTCCCGAACGGGTTCAGCCTTGAAGCCGGTCTGGGCTTCATAAGCTGCGGCAGTATCCTGTCTACGCGATGATTGTCTTTCAATGCGAATATCCCAGGCCAGTCCGGTAAGAGCTCTCATCGGTGATTTTCCGCGTTCGCTGGCAAAGGCGTTTAGGGCGGACTGGCTTTGTTCGTCCCACTGTCCGGTTTCGTTAGCTCCGATTTTTTTTTGAATTGCTTTCAGGGCTTCTTTATATGCGAGTTCATCTCCCGCCCCGGGTTGTTTTAGCTGCGCTACATTATTGTTGTTATCGAGGGCGAGAGGAGAGTCCGCACCTGAGTCGCCAATAGCACGCAGCAGTGTGTCAACACGGGCATGAGTGTCGATAGACGGTAGATTCACTGGTGAATTTTGTGACCTTTGGACAACCGGCGACTGTGAAGTTCCCATTTCTCTCTATATGCTGAGGCCGACCCGAAGACGCAGAGGAGCGCCCTTGGGCAGGACATTTGCAGTTGTTATGCACGGTTGATTGATGTTTGTTTCCTTATTTCCTTGTAACCAGCACTGAGTTGGAGGTTACATGTTTGTGGGTATTTGCTGTGTTTGCTTCAGCAG
>JAQTWB010000215.1 GCA_028689495.1 bacterium
GAGAAGTCCGCGTAGGTTGTCCGGCACTAACTTGGCTACCTTTTCCTGGTCAAGGTCATTACTGATGCGATGGAGTAAAAAGGTGTTGCACTGGGCCAATACCGTAGGCGACAGTTCCGACGGGCGTTGTGAGGATAGAACCAAGCCCAATCCGAATTTGCGCCCTTCGCGGGCAATTTTTTCAAAAACCTGGCAACAAACCGAAGCGGCATTCTGGTTTTCCGCTTCTTCTTTGTATCTTTTTATAAACGTATGGGCCTCTTCCATCACTAACACGGTCGGCAAGGATTTCCCTTCCGGCTTCCGATAGCGTTGCAAGGCTTCAAGAGTCATTCGCGCTATTACGGCAGTTATAATGTGGATAATCTCAGCTGGCACCAGCGAAAGATCAATTACCGTCACACAGCCATTTGCCGCTTTGTTGTCACCGATATACTGTTCAAGCCAAGTCACCAAGTCGATTTCAACACCATCGCCGATAATAGACTTCATCTTTGTATCCGCCAGTATTGTGCGTATGCGCATGAGCAACATATCGAGATATTGTGAAACATCCTCTTGCTCAGCCAGGATTTGAAGATGATCGACAAAATCCCCTCCCTTGAATGAAAGAGGGGTATCTTCCCCAGGTCCTTCTTGATAGATGATGCCGCCTAAAAGAGAAAGAGAATCCTTCATTGCCTTTATGATATTATTTGCCAGTGCCTCGGTAAAGGCACGATAATATTCAACCTTTTTTCCATCTTTGACGAATGAATGGTATGTTGAATCCAACGCAGTAGAAATTGAAGAACAGATAATCTCAAGGCTTTCAGAATATTCAGGAAAGATAGTCTTTCGAACATCTAAATCATCCTTGATAGCTTTAAGTCGGTATCCGAATTTGGACTCATCTGTTTTAATTGTATTAGACCGAGCATCCTTCCGAATTGAAATTAGGTTAGATGACAGATAACGACGCAATTCCAATTTCCGTTCTTGATCTGTAGTTGCATCAATTACTGTTTTCCCCGCTCGAACCTCTCGCAATGCCCTTCTCAACAATGGGCGCTGTGCCTTTGCACTCGCCTGTGTAAAAGAACACCATTCAGCGCTATTCCAGAACCACAGAGGAACTTCAAGGGGTTTGTCCTTATCATCTACCTGAAAAACTCTGGCCTGATGTTTGAATTTCTCGTTGGCAAAAACTTTCGCATATTCCCCATTAGGGTCAAGAACAATAAAGCGGGCGTTGGGATTACCGCCAGTCCCTTTAGCAGCAGCAGCGAGCGACCACTGAATCAACCCGGCAACTGAACATGATTTCCCGCTTCCGGTATTACCAAGCACGGCTAGGTGCCGCCCGAAAAGACGATCAGGGTCAACGCAAACCTCTGCATTGGCCGCCAATGGACTGGTGCCGATTTTTACCCTACGCTTTTCGCCGGACTCTACAATACCTTTGAGCTGTTGGTCTGTAGGAATAAGAACCGGTTCGCCGACACTGGGAAACGTCTGTATGCCTCGGTGAAATGTAAAGACGGAGCCTTGATCACCCCGCAATACCCCCAATGGATTTACCCGCATTTTTCGCAATGGAAAGGGCAAATCAACCAGACCAAAGTCCTGAAAACCCTTCCGTTTTGGAAAAGGTGAACGCTCTATTGCAATCCATTCCACCTGTCCCACAATATGGCCTGACTCCGTTGGAATAAGTACATAGCCATTAATGCGGGGGAAAGCTCGCGGCGTTCCAGCATTTGCTGCGACACCATCAGGTGCTTCTAGATCCAATGCAACCTTTATTTCATCGGGTGAAACAAATTCTACTGACCCGATGCGCAAAGATGCGGCATGTTCAATCAGGCTTAGACTCATTTATCCCCTCCTTTATAGTGTCGTTGTTCTTGTTGCCTCCGTCTGAACTTGCAATCCCCCTTGCTCTCATCAAATCAGCCAGACGGAAGGTTGTCCGGTCAATTGCCGGTTTGGGCAAGTAGTATTCGACCAATTTTTCCAGATTTCCAAAATGCTTTCCAATCAGCAGGGATATCTGTGCAGGACGGTGAACTTCGTTATAGAAAGATTTGACACGATCACCATCATCACCGTAAGCGATGATCACAAGATGGGTTGAGGGAATAGTGAGCATGTCTTTAATAATCCGGTTGATATGCTCGTCGCCAAGGCTGTAGCCATAAAGGACAAGAGTTGAATTTGGACGGCATACTGCGGCTGCGAAATCTCTGAAAAGTTCTACATAAGGGTATTCTGCGGTTTCTCTGTCTTTAGCCTCGTTTGGATAGATTAACAATGAGCGGGTATCGGCTTTTTCTTTGCCCCATGTCGGCAGAAAAGCGTTAATAGATTCAGCACCAAAAGGCAAGGCAATACGCCGGACATACCCATCTTGATAAATCCAGTCAAGTGAACCGTGAAGTTTGGTAAAATGAACAACACCTTCGAGATAGCGTGGCTCTCCCCGGATGCCGGGAGGATTATAATGCATATCCACTTCAAGGCGGGAAGAACGGAAGAGTGGG
>JAQTWB010000216.1 GCA_028689495.1 bacterium
GTCAAAGTATCCCTCTACAATAATGACCGAACCTCCGGTTCTTATGGAGGGTAATGCCATGTTCAGGCCGAAAAGCACCGAGCTTTTGTGGTAGAGCGGCGATTCGGGCGAGTTGATGTATTTAGGTAGTGACGCGTCCAGTACCCGACCGGCAAAAGCGATTACCTGTCCACGTGCATCGCGGATCGGGAAGATCAGGCGATTGCGGAAAAGATCATGCCAGCCGGAATCAGATTTCCGAATTATACCGAGTTTATCTGCGGTGTTGAGATCGACTCCGTTGTTTTGTAGATGTTTTGCCAGCCCATCCCACCGGTCAGGAGCAAAGCCAAGTTTGTAAGCCTCGGAAATGTCCGCTGCTACAGATCGCTTGGCAAGGTACTGTCGAGCCGCATCTCCGTCCTGTCCATTGAGGAGAACCGAGCGGTAGTAGGATGTTGTCAGCTCATTGATCTTTAGAAACTGGGTATGTTCATCCTGTGTTTTCTTTTCCGCAGGGGTGAGTTCCCGCTCCTCGATTTCGACTCCGGCTTTTCTGGCGAGCAGTTTAACCGCTTCAGGGAAACTGAGTCCCTCGATTTTCATGACAAAAGAGAATGCGTTGCCGCCGGCGCCGCAACCGAAACAGTGGAATATTTCTCTTGCCGGATTTACATTGAAAGACGGAGTTTTTTCGGCATGAAAAGGGCAAAGCCCAAGAAAGTTGCCACCGGCACGTCGCAGTGGGACATAGTCGGAAACAACCTCTACAATTGAGAGTCGATCAGCAATCTCCCGCACCTTCTCTTCAGGTATCATTTCTTTTGCCCACTGGCGTCACGCCATTCTGATAAAAACCTGTCACCGGTCATGGCCAGCGTGTGAGCAGTCGCTGACGAGTGAATCTTGCTTTTTATCTGCTCAGGCATAAAACCGGATGAGGCAATGCTGAAAACCATGCTGAGTAACAGCACGCCTTCGGTAATGCCAAGAAGCAATCCGCCAAGCCTGTTCAAGCTGCCAAGCATAACAAGGCGCAAGGCTGCGGTTATGACATTGCCGATAATATGAGCACAGATTCCGGTAAGCAACAGAATGATGATAAAAGCAAGAAACGAAGACAGATGAGCTGGAAGATGAAGCACGTTTTTTATCGGCACCGCGAACAGTGGATGAAATCGGTACGCCAGCCAACCTCCTGCCAGTAGTCCCGTAAGGGAAGATGCCTCATTGACAAGCCCCCTAATCAGGCCTTTGAGCGCAAAAAAGCAGAGTGCTGATAAAATAATTATGTCAAAAAGGTTCATTGTCGCGCCATGACTGATTTACAAAAAAAGGGCCTCTAAATGAAAGCCCCTTGACAGTGTAATTTCAGCTTCTAATCAAAGTGATAGCTTCGATAGGCTTGCTTCAGGTCTAACTCGGCTGCCCTTGATTTGACCCTGATTGAAATTGAAATAAAATAAACGCTCTCAGTGAACTCAGCAGATCATGCAAGCAGTCTCCGTACAGCATCGCTTACAAATTTGCCATCGGCCTTACCGGCTGTAAGTGGCGTGACCACCTTCATTACCCGTCCCATGTCTTTGGTGCCGTGCGCTTCAATATCCATAATGACCTTTGACACAAGCGCGTCTATTTCGTCGGTGCTTAGCTGTGCCGGCAGAAACTCAAGGAGGACGGAAAGTTCTAGCCCCTCTTTTTCAGCCAGTTCAAGTCGGTTGCCATCTTGGTACATCCGAATGGACTCGCGTCGCTGCTTCGCTAAGGTCGATATGACGTCTGTGACGGCCTTGTCGTCAAGTTCGGTGTGTGTCTCAATTTCGCGATTCTTAATAGCGGCACGTACCATGCGAACAGCCGAAAGGCGCAGGTTGTCCCGCGCCTTCATGGCTGTCTTCATCGCATCGTTTAGCTGTTCTTTCAGTGTCATACGGGTGTTCCTGCTCTTGGGCGACTGGGTACTAGTCGATCATTTTACGCTGTTTTTTAAGGGCGCGCTTGCGTGCGGCTATTGCCTTCTTCTTGCGCTTGATACTTGGCTTTTCGAAGTGCTCGCGTTTGCGAACTTCGGAAAGGATTCCCGCCTTCTCACACTGCTTTTTGAATTTCTTCAGTGCCATTTCAAACGGTTCACTATCCTTTATTTTTACTCCCGGCATGTAAAATCACCCCCCGTCTATTTAGTTGTTATTAAATCAGAATATATGTTGAAACGGAATAAAAGTGAGTTTTGCATAATAACATAGCTCGTCACTTTGTCAATAACCAAATGCATGGAGCTTGTCAGGGCGTGACTGATGTAATGCGTGCCGCCTTTTCTGCTATGCCAGAAGTGCCAAATCTCCGCCGCAGCTCATTGTACACTGCGTCGGGGTGGATGTCCTGGTGCCCCAGCAGAACCAGCAGATGGAAGACAAGGTCGGCCGATTCATAAACAATCTCGTCACGTATGCCACCTTTGGCAGCAATAACAACTTCAGTGGCCTCTTCGCCGATTTTTTTGAGAATCTTGTCGATTCCACCGTTCATGAGAGAGG
>JAQTWB010000087.1 GCA_028689495.1 bacterium
GATAACCAGTTTGTTGATTCATTCCTCCATGCGACAAGGTTGTCAAGGTCCGAGGTTTCAACGGGGCGAAGATATACCAGTTTGCCGGTTAGTGCGGTTTTCATTTTTTACCACCGTAATCAAGTTCGTATTTGATGATTTCGAACGTTTCTTCCATTACTCGAAAAACATGTGCGGCAGAGTGTTGGGCGGAGATTGATTCCTTCGCCCGCCGTCCCATCTCTTCGCGCAGAAAGCGCGAGCGGATAATTGCTTCGAGTTTCTCCTGCCACTCCTGTTCATCATTGGCGAGAATGCCGGTAATGCCGTCATCGATGACATTAGTGACATCGCCAGCGTTCAGGCAAACTGGCGGGACTCCGGCGCTCATGTAGAACATTGCTTTTTGTGCCCCGCGGACTGTGTAGTCGGCGCGGTCAAAAGGCGGAGGGTAGAGCCCGATATCAAATCCGAGAATTTCCTCGACCATGCTTTCGTCGTTGTAATTGCCGCGCATGCTGTAGCGAACGTTCTCGAAGGCCGGGAGATACGAGGTATCGGAGCAGCCGACGATGCGGAGTGCCAGCTGCGGGTGTAGGGCAAATAGCGTTTCCAGCGGTCGGAGGATATTCGAGAAGCAACGAGCTGTGCCATTGCTGCCGATCCAGCCCAGGATAATTTTACTCGGGTCTTTTTTCACCAGCGCCTTTTGGGCGTTGAATTCTTCAATCAGTGTGCAGGCGGGAATACTGATGATGTGTTTGTTGTGTTTTTTGCCAAAGTCGCAAATCCAGGCATTTTCGCTGGTCAGGGCATGGCAGCGTTCGAGAATTTCTTCGAGGTCCTGCCAACCATGGGTGCGATGAAGAGGTTCCCAAAGCGCGTCGGTCAGGTCAAAGACGACACGCGTTTTGGTCTGTTCCCTGAGTGCGTTGACGAGCGGCAGTGAAGCTACTTTGAGCAGGTAGGTAATGTCTGACTCTTTGGCCCGGGCGATTATTTCCTGGAGGGGAGTCTGATTTACATCAATAAATTCTGCTTTCCAGGCGCTGCGCTGAAACGATGAAGCAAATCGTAGACCGCGCGTGTGCACAGTTGCATGGCCGAGGTTTGGATCGAGCAAGAAGAGCACCTTGCCACCGACTAATTGACTATCTGATTCTCCGAGCGGAAAGATTGTGCCATCAGCCTTGCGGTAGAGTTTTTTTTTTGCCGAATCCGTTATGGTGATTCTTTCCGGGATCAGGCCTGAGTGTCTTAACCGTTGTTCTACGGTGTGGAAGGTTGTTTCGTAGTTTTTTACCTGTTCCTTCCAGCTCCAACCGGTTTCGACGCTGACCCGAGAGCGATGCCTCAGTTCAGATAGTTTGTAATCCTGCAATTCCTTGATTGCTTTAATTATGGCAGGGACGTTGCGCTCGCAGATGATACCGTTATAGCCCGGGCGAATCACTTCACTCATGTTGCCAACGGCGGTGCTGATTACCGGCAGTCCACAGGCGAGAGCTTCGAGCGCCGGGTTCGGTGTGCCTTCGTATTCTGACGCACAGATATAGAAGGAGCATTGGTGATACAATTCGTCGCGTATCTCCTCCTGAGTATAGAGACCATCTCCGCCGATGGCCTGCTTGTCGAGATAGCGGAGTTCAATACCAAGGTAGTTACAAGCCTCAACAATCAACTCCAGTCCTTTGTTGCCCATTGATTGGGAATTTCCGACCCAGCAGGCGATCCAGTCGTTGCCCGGGTTCTTGGCTGGATAGAATTTCTCAAGGTCTACTCCATTAGGGCAGCAAAAAACATCATTCCGATGTGATGCTTTTTTCCATGTGGCGTAGTTGTTGATAATCGCACCGGCGAATGTTTTTTCAGTCAGGCGGGAGATGGTGCGCTCGTAGAGCTTGGGGCAGGAACAGCCAATGATAGTTCGTTCATTGGGGATGTTCCAGCGCGGGTCTTCGGTGGGGTAGCCATCGAAAACCAGAAATAGATCATAGTCGGCGACATTTACCGGGGTGAACAGTTCGGCAATTTCGATTTCGAAGTCAGGGCCGATATTGTTTTTAATCTGCTGTGCCCTGTGCCACCAGGCCCAGCCTTCTGCGTCGTGGAATATCAGAACTCGCGTTTTTTTCCGCCCGTCAGTAGTCGGGCGATCGTTTGATTTTTCTCTGACGGTTGTTGTGGCGGCAGGCTTGTTGCAGACAAAACGCATATCCCTCCAGGGATTGTGGGTTTCTGGTTCAAGAATCTGCACATCCTGCCAGCCAGCATCCGTTAGTTCCGCGTTGAGATGCCAGCTGGTCCAGCTGAAGCGATTAGGGAAATACATTTCTTCGCGCTGAAGTTGATCGATGCCAAAGGCGTGAAGGGCGCGCACTCCCTCAATGTACTCGTTGAAGTTGTTTGTGCTGGTTGATATTTTTTCGATAGCTCGAGACAGATCGACCGTTTCAATAATCAGCTTTCCACCTGGCGCAATCAGTCTCTGCGCCAACCGAAATAGAGCTCGGGCCTGCCACAGGGTGAGATAGTTCAAAGAGTGCATCATCATGATTTCCTGGACTGATGCGGGAGGTATGACCTTTTCTGTTTCCAGGTAGTCCATCAGCAGGTCAGGTTTGGCGCCGGGGTCAAGGTCGACATTGATGTATCCCTGGCGGTAATCAACACCACTGCCGAGATTCAGCTTGATATTTCCATCGGCGATGAGTTTTCTGACGTGTGCTGGTATGGTTTGGCTGTTTTGCACTTAGTCCTCTATATTGGGCAAACGTTGATACCTTTTTGTATGATGATCTGCGGGTTAAACTCGTTGCGGGTTATGCTTTGTCAGCACCTCTGTGATTGTTGAGGTCATCCAAATCAGGTGGACTTGCGGATCCTCCGAGACAGGATTGTTAATCCCGAGTGCCTTGCTCGAATAAGGAGAATTTATGATTTTACCCTGTGACCCTCGTGCTCAGTATTTAAGTTACAAGAAGGAAATTGACGAAGCGATGTCTCGCGTCTTGAATGGCACGCATTATATTCTCGGACCTGAGGTTGAGGCTTTTGAGCAGGAATTTGCCGCTTTTTGCACTACCAAATATTGCGTATCGGTTGCTAACGGGACCGAAGCACTGCAGTTGGCGCTTCGTGCCCTGAATATCGGGCCAGGTGATGAGGTTATCTGTCCCTCGCATACCGCTGTGGCTACAGTAGTTGGCATTGAGATGACCGGAGCTGTGCCGGTATTTGCCGATATTGAGTCCTCTTATTTCACACTTGATGCAACCAATGTTCGCCGGCGGATTACGCCTCGGACAAAGGCGATCATTGCCGTGCATCTTTATGGGCATCCAGCCGATCTCGACGCCTTAAGAGAGATTGCCGATATTCATGGTCTTAAATTGATTGAAGACTGCGCTCAAGCACACGGTGCTTTGTATAAAAACAAGGTTGTCGGCTCTATCGCGGATGCCGGTTGTTTCAGTTTCTATCCGACGAAGAATCTCGGCGCTGTCGGTGATGGTGGGGCTGTGGTTGTTCAGGAGGCTGAAGTATATGAGAGACTTCTGCTGCTCAGGCAATACGGCTGGAAGGAGCGTTATATCAGTGTTGTCTCTGGATATAATTCTCGCCTTGATGAGCTTCAGGCAGCGATACTGCGGGTGAAATTGCGCTATCTTTCTGCGGACAACGATCGCCGCCGTGTTCTGGCCGAAATTTATCGCGGTGCTTTGCGCGGCGTTGGAGGGCTGGTTTTGCCACTTGAAGCTTCGTGGGCTCGCCATGTATATCATCTTTTTGTTGTGCGGATTCCTGGGCAGCGCGACAACTTGCGCCGCGACTTGCAAGGGCAAGGTGTTGGAACTCTTATCCATTATCCCGTGCCGGTCCATCGCCAGCCGGCCTATCTAAGTCTTCACGGACCTCAAGGTCTACCGGTTACGGAAAAAGCGTCTGATGAGGTGCTGTCTTTGCCCATGTATCCGGAGTTGGGTCAGGAAGGCGCTCTCAAGGCCGCCGAAGAGCTGAAAAAGACGCTGCTCAAAAAAAGATAAATTCGATAAGGTATATTTACATACCGAAATAATCGAGTATACTGCCGCGCCAGCTGGTTGGTGTAATTCCGATAGTCAGACAGCTGCTATCGCACTCCTTTTGCGGGAGGCTGTTTATCAACTGCGCCAAAAGGTGTAATCAGGTGGCCCTCTTAGCCGAGACGGCGGCAGAGCAAATATTTCAGCAGATGGAGAATTTCGATGAATTTTGAAGAAACGGGCGGACTTTCGTTAAACGACGTTAAAATCCTGGTGCTTCGTTCTTTCCGGAGATATTTCCGCATCTCTGTCTGGCCAGGTCTGGCGCTTGTCTGTATCGGATTGGCGGTCAGTCTTAAGGTGCCGAATTTCTACTCATCCGATGCACTGATTTATGTGCAACCACAGCGTTTATCATCGGCGGTTGTTGATAGTCCAAACGACAATGAAATGAGCGAGCGTATGGAGGCTCTGGTCCAGACCATTCTTTCCCGCCCGCGCCTAAAAAAGATTGTGCAGAAATACGAACTTTATCCCGAATATCGCGGCACTTCACGTGAGCAGCAATCTGTTATCAAGTTACGTCAGGATATTGGCATTACCCCTGTTACATCGACAACTGGCTCCAAGTTGAATCAGACTTTTCGTTTGAGCTTTAGCTATCGCGACAAGGACAAGACTTATGAAGTCTTGAAAGACATCACGGATCTTTTTATCGAAGAAAGTTTGCTCGATAAGCGCACGGAAATTAAGGGCACCGAAGATTGGCTTGACGCTGAGCTGACTGAAGCACGACAGAAGCTTGAGAGCACTGAAGCTTCTGTGCAGGCTTTTGTGCGCGACAATTTTGAAAAGCTGCCCCAGCATCTGGAGGCGGCATTGGGTCGACTGGAAGGAGCGCAAAAACAACTGGCCAACAATTCGCAGCTGATTGCCGCGAACATGACGAGAAAGGCCACTCTTGAGGCCGAGTTGAGTGACATTTCTCGCTCCCCGGGAGTTTCCATCGGCCAGGGTTCAGATCAGATGGTCAGTCCGGAAGATGGTTTGGCGCAACTTGAGTCGGCTTTATTGGTTCTGCTCAGTCGATATTCAGAGCGACACCCTGATGTCGTGGCGACAAAGAAGCGGATTGAAGCTTTAAAGCAGCAGATATCATCTAGCGGAGGTGGAGCCAAAGTGGCTCCGGTCAGTCAGGGTAAAAGTTCTACCCAGCGGACGTTCAAGTTGCAGCTCGGCGAACTCGAGGCGCAGATAGTCGCTCTTAATAAGGAGAACGAGACCTTGCGTTCGGATATCAAAAAGCTCCAGGCGAATATCGATCAGATGCCGGTCAAGGAGCAGGAGCTTTTGAAGATCAAGCGTGATTACGCCAATGTTAAAGCCAACTATGAGAAACTGCTGTCGGCGAGGGAAGATGCCGGGTTGAAATCCAGTCTGGTGCGCAGTCAGCGATCAGCTCAGTTCCGGGTAGTAGATCCTCCCGAACGGCCAATTCGTCCCTCCGGGCCGAACCGACCACTTTTTGTTATCGCGGCTTGTGTGTTTGGATTTATTGTCGCCATGGCTTTGCCTGTAGGATTTTACTTTCTTAACAACGGTTACAAGACTGTCGAAGAGATGCAGAAGGAGACAGGACTGACTGTGATTGGTGTTGTGCCGCCGATGGAAACGCCTTTTACCAAAGCTGTGCGCCGGAAGTTTTCCCTAATTTCGGCGGCGCTATCAGGTATTGGGGCAGTGACGGGAGTAATAGTTGTCCTGGTGATGATTTAGACAAATGAGCCAGGAACGAGTGAAGATTGCGGTGGAGTGGAGCTCGATAACGGGCTATAGGAATGGAGGTGGATGTGGCAGCAGGTGTATGTGCAATAGACAGGTTCTTTGTCGCGGATAGGAATATGACTGAAAACAGCAAAGAAAAATTTCGTGGACTCGCTCATGGGGAAATTCTCCTGGCCGGAGGAATGACGGTTAATATTCCGGCATCGGAACGTTTCCGGATGATTCGTGCAAAGATCGATCGTTACAATTTGTCGCATAACAATAGTTTGCGGTTTATTACCGTGACAAGCGCTGTTGCTCAGGAGGGAAAGAGTGTTGTCGCCGTGAATCTGGCTCGAGCCTTGAGTTTTGATCGTCGTGGCCGAACGCTGATAATTGATTGTGACCTTCGCCGTCCGACGGTACACAAGTTTTTTGGTCTGCCACTTGAGCCAGGTCTAAGCAATTATCTTTATGAGCAGCGTCCCTTGTCAGAAGTCATTCGCAATGTTCATACCAGAACCGATGTGATTTCTGCGGGTTCTTTACTTTCCGATCCCGCTCAGGCGGTCGAACGGCCGGAACTGCTGACTTTATTCAACGAAGTGAGAAAGACGTATCAATATGTGATTATTGATTGTCCTCCTGTCTTGCTTTGCCCCGAACCGATTTCGCTCAGTCTTCTTTCGGACAAGACTTTGCTTGTCGCCAGAGCGTGGAAAACGGAGCGCAGTCTTGTTGCTGACGCCGTCGAAACAATCGGCAAGAGTCGAATTTTTGGCGTGGTGATGAATGATGCGGAAGATACTGCCAAGGAATACCTTGATTATGGTTATTACAGCAGCCATCAACCACAGAGCAATGCTGTAAAAAAACGCAAGCTGTAATCTCGTTGGATATGATCTGTCAGGTTAAGTCTGAGCTGGTACCTATATTGGCGTCCAATTGAAGTTATTTGAAAGGAATGCTTATGCGAGTGCTTATTTTAATGCTTTTGTTGACCGTGACTGCTTGTAGTCTGCGTTTCCCAACCGTAGCTGAGGAGCAGAAGCTTGTCAGTGACGGTGCGTTCCCTGGCGGTGTCCCCGGATGGATTCCCAAAACGGTAGGAATCGCGACTGCGGCGGATGTCGCTTACGAAAGCGGAGCAATTCCGACCAGCTTTGCCAGGCAGGAGTCCAGCATGGGTATGCCCACGGCTGTTAATTATCGTGCTGCGGTACAAAAGTCGCGATCGGCGGTTCAGGATGAGAGTGAGGAAAAGGTAGACGACAAGGACCTGATAGGCAAAGTGTTGGTTGATTGTCCGAATATCGAGCGTCAATTGACACTTGCCCTCACCGAGATTGATGCTCCTCGCCGGGTTGGGATGTTTGAACGACTTACTGCGATATGTCCGCGAAGGGCAGAGCTTTGGTTGTGGCTGGGAGATGCGTATCAGAAGGACGGAAAATTTGTTGCCGCTCGGGGGGCATTTGAGCGCGCCTTGATGGTGAGCCCTGATAACGCCCAGGCCAGTGCTTCTCTCCAGAATTTGAAGGGTCAAAATAACAGGTAGTCGTGGCAAAAGACGCGGGGAATAATTCTGTATATCGTCTTCTTCCAAGTGTTCAGCATTACGACTGGGGTGTCGCCGGCCCGGAGTCTTTTGTCTATAAGTTGTCTCCCCGGCAGACCGACTCCAGTTTGCCTCATGCTGAGCTCTGGTTCGGCGCCCATTCCAAAGCATCGTCACTTGTGGAAAGTTCGGAAGGGGTTTTTACTCCATTAAGCGAACTTCTCACCTCAGAACCGATGCTTTATCTTGGTTCGGATGTCGTTGACAGATTCTCTGGACGTTTGCCGTTTTTGTTTAAAATTCTTTCTGTTGCCAAGCCATTGTCGGTGCAATTACATCCCAACAAGGAGATGGCGGTGATGCTTAATGCGCAGAACCCGCTTCATTATCCAGATTCGAATCATAAACCAGAGATGTCTGTGGCGTTGACAGAGGTTGAACTGCTTTTTGGTTTTCGCACTCTGTCGGATATTTTGGGTTTGATTGGGCGCTTTGTGGAATTTTCTGAGTTCGTTTCGTCGGCGATAGTTGAGGATGAAGGTAAAGAGAAGGCGCGAATTTTTTCCTGGCTGATGCATCTGGGGCGTAGCGAGGTGAGCCGATTATGTCTTTCGATTGCAGAAGTTTTGCGAAGCGGGACTGTCCCTCTACAGGCATGTGACAACTGGTTCCTCAAAGCTTTTGAGCTTTATCCTGGTGGCGACGTTGGTTTGTTTTCGTTTTTCTTTTTGAATTATTTTAGAGTTCCAAAAGGAGAAGCACTTTTTATTGGACCAAATATCCCCCATGCCTACTTGTCGGGCGAGATGGTTGAGTGCATGGCTAGCTCCGATAATGTTGTTCGCCTTGGTTTGACGAGCAAGTATTGTGATGTGGATACAATGCTCGAAGTGATTGATTATAGTGCGCAGATTCCCAAGCTTTTAGTTCCGGCAGAAGGGGAGTCGGGAGAAAGATTCTATCAGCTTCCCTGTGATGATTTTCGACTTTCGTTTATAGATTCGGTTGCTGAGCAGGAGATGCAACTGGATTCTCGAATGGGTATTCTTTTTTCCGAGACTGCCAGCGGTACTTTGCGATGCGGGACTCAGTCCCTTGAATACTCTCCCGGGACTGCTTTTTTTGTTGTCGATCAAGCGGGAGAAATTCGCCTCTCACGACATGTGGGGAAAATGTTTCGTATAGAGTTACCTTAAATTTTTTTCCTTTCATCACTTGCCTGGACGGATGCTCGTGCTTAGGTATGGCCCAGACAACGTTGTCTCCGAAGTTTTCATCAATTACCGATACTGCTCAAGAATAAAAGGTGTCGGTTGTCGCCGCGGTTATCATTTTGCTTGGTAATCGTCGGCTTAACGAGGAAGGAGGAGATATGATTTTTTCATTGGCGCATCCATTATCACGAGATTTTTCTGGCGATATCGATCGCATGTTTAAGGATTTTCTTGCCCCTACGGCGGCTACAGTTGGGGGGCGAGTGTTTAGTCCGGCGGTGAATCTGAAGGAGACAGAGACGTCTTATCACGTTGAGACAGAGTTGCCTGGAGTGAAGCCGGAAGATGTGGAAGTAGAAGTGCATGAGCGTCAGCTTTCCATCCGTGGAAAGAGGATGCATGAAAAAACAGAGGAAGGTGAAAATTACACACGTCGTGAAATGTGGTCTGGTGAATTTACCAGGGTCATGCAATTGCCGAGCGAGGTGGAAGAAGACAAGATTGATGCTCATCTCAAAGATGGGATATTGAGGGTGACTGTGCCCAAGGCCAAGTCTTCAATGCCACGCAAGGTGCAGATAAAAGCGCAATAAAACGCTTGCAGGCCCCCCGATGGGGGACGTTCTGTCGGTTGAGGCGTCGTTCGGTGGCAGCACTGACGGCGCCTTTTTTGTTGGCGCAAGGTGGAGTCACTGATATTGTTTGCGCCGGTACAATAAACATCAAGAACAAGGAGTGCTCATATGATTAAATCAGTGCTTGTCCCATATGATGGCTCAAATTGTTCAAAGTCGGCTCTTAGTATTGCCGGATCAATTGCTGGTCTGGTCGGCGCCAGAGTGCACGGTCTTTTTGTCGATGATATCAAGGCTTACAGTGAGATTGGTGTCGGGCAGTTGCTTGCCGCAAGCATAGTCGGTTCACCGGCCGTGCCCTCGCCTCGCAGTGCTGAGGTCGTTCTTAAACTTGAAGAACAGTATGAGAGCCGACTGAAGTTACTCAAGGAAGAATTTCGCCTTGTTTGTACTCCGGGAATGCTCGAAGGCATGTTTTACTCCCGTATTGGAGATCCCGCTCGAGAAATTGTTGAAATGGCGAAGACGGTTGATTTTGTCGTGATTGGTCATGACAGTGGAAGTGAGTTTCATGCTGGAAGGACATCGGTCGATTTATTGCGGACCACTACGAGGC
>JAQTWB010000088.1 GCA_028689495.1 bacterium
AGGGCCTCATTGCAAACACTCAGTTGAATCCCCTCTTCCCGCGTCAAGCCCAACACGACATCTGCTTCACGCAGAAGGTCGTCGAAAACCTCAATCGACAGAAACCCAGGCAGCCGCATGTTTGAAGGAAGCTGGCTAATATCGTGACCGTTTCTGGCGGCCCGATCCGGGCGACCGGTGATGATGAAAGTCAGATCGGGGGCAAGGCGTGCGGCCTCCATTACTTCGGTAATCGGTTCATCCGCAGCAAACGAGCCCGGGAAAACGACCCAGGGCTTAGGTGCGTCAATGTTCGACTTTGCCAGCCCTGTTGGTTTGACATCCGATAGAACAGCCGGGACGTCCTCAAGCACGTGGACCTTACTCATCGGCCAGCCGATTACCTTTGCCTGTTCAAACATGGCTTCGTTATGCACCAGAATGACATCGGCACGACGCAACGACCACAGAGCCAGCGGAAAACGACTCCACGGAGCGCGCAGTTGGGCGTTGTGACAATCAGCAACGATCTTGGCGCCTGGGCAAAACAGTGCGCGATAAAGCAATACCGCCCACAACGCCGGGACTTGCGGCAATTGAACCCAGACCACCGGCGGCAGTTTACGTTTGAGTACTGCAACCGATTGAACGAGCGCGCGCAAATACCCGAAAGCCTTGCTCAGCTTTCCTTTTGCCTGAATCGGCAAAAACACGCACTCAAAGCCGGCCGCATCCGCCATCGAAACCTGCCGGCGCTGAAAAGTGGTCCACGCCAGATGTATCGGCATCCCGAGACTTGCTTTTTTATTCTCACTCACCATATTCAAAACAAACATCCAGTCCAGAAAACACCCAATTAGAGAAAAGCTTTAATTCCGCTCACCACGTATTACGAAATCTGAAAAATCGATGTGGGTATCAGCAGGCGGCGCCCATGAACTATCGTTTCCGCCAAAAAAAACGTCGAAGAACAAACCATTGATCTTCAGTTCTTCAACAGTGCGAATCAAAACGTCGGACTCCTCACCAACAAACCGGCCATCCATCCACAGGCGGAACACGCCATTGGCCTTACCAGGATCATTCAAAATCAACTCTTGAGTAATCTGATGCCAGAGACCGGTCTGAAAATGAAACTTATGCACCAACAAACCGCTCCCGTACCGCACACTAGAGGGCAGATAGGCATACACGTTTCCGCGCCCTCCAAGGCCCCACATCAACCTGAACGAGAAGCCATCCGTTCCATCCGGAATCCTTCCACCAGAATTCCCTTTTCCACCATACAAACCTGGAAGCTTTCCCCCACGGACAAAATCAAAACCAATAGGGAACCGAACCCGGTACGATAAAAGTGCACGGCGAACACCATAGGGAAAAACTTTGCTCTTGAAACCAGCGCCCCCCTGCCGCATGCCGCGCGCACGCATCGTGCCAGGATCAATGGCGCCACGCGGAACGAAAACCCGCATGTATTTTCCGTTCTTCTCTGCCAAGGGGAAAAACGTCAGATTCTCCATTCCCCAGGCATTCTGAGTTGCCGGAAAACTGGCGAAATCCTGATTAAGATTCGAAAACTGCATCTGGATTGCATCGCTTGCAGCAACACACGAGATCCATAGCAAGCCTAAAAAGCCAACGAGAAATAGTGTGCGAAATCGAAATACCAGGCCCATAACTACCTCACGCTTTAAATGGCAGGCCAAACATGGCTCGCAGGCGCACAAGAAACCGGGAAAAATCACCGCCGACGACAGTACGAACCCCTTGGGCGATGGTGAATACGATCACGCTGGGTAAATACCGGGGATAAAACTTCCGCGTAAAAAGGAGACGACTCCGGACCAGATAGTGTTCCGAGAGAAGACTTCTAGCCCCCTTCTTTGAACTCGAGCCAATTGTCCCTCCCTCCTTGTGATAAACCACCGCATCGGGCACATACCCAAATGAGAATCCGGCACGTGCAGCGCGCGTTGCCCAATCGACCTCTTCAAAATAGAGAAAATATGACTCCTCCATAAGGCCAATCTGCTCAAGACAAGGACGTGAAATCATCAAGGCCGCACCCAATATATAATCCAGCCGAGCCTCGACTTTAGCCGCATCACGTGACGCGCTAACCGGAAAATGAGCGCCAATATGCACCGCCCTGCCAAGCCAAGGGGAAAACGAAGCCCCTCCATAAGCCTGAATTTGTGAGGGTGTATGGTGGTAAACCACAGTGCAACCGCACATGCCGGTCCGGTCACCCTCCGCTAATCTGCCGACCATTCTTGAAACCGCACCCGGCGTTAACAAGGCATCGTTATTCAGCAAAAATAGATAATCAAATTCCTTTGCGTGCCGAACATACTGAATACCAACATTATTTCCACCAGCAAATCCAAGATTGCTCCCTGTATGAACCAAAGCGAATTCAATATGTTTTATTGGTGATTCACTATTACTATCGCCGATGCTCAAGAACGCCCCATCAGACCATTTCGCTTCTGAGAAATAGAATCCGGAATTGGAAAGCCAGTTGCGAATCAATACATCAGAACCATCACCAGATGCATTGTCACAAATAACTACGCCGGCCACACAGGAGTCTTTTGCTGAAACTATTGACTCAAGACATTCAATAGTATCTGGACCGTTTTTCCAGTTAAGAACAACGATCCAAACTTTAATTTTATTATTGGAATTTCCAGAAAACTTGGATCTATGATTGCTCATCGTCATTTCGCCTTTCCTGGCTGTCTCTCCTTAGCGCCTCCGATAAAAATATAGCAAGCGCAATAGAAGCAACACCATTAGACGCCACAAAATTTGGCTGAGTCATTGATGTAAATACCATCGTAGTCAAAATAACCCAAAAGGCGGCGAAGGCTAACGCAGGATCTTTATGACCCGACCTAAATCGTGCAGCATCCCATGTTCTCCATATAGTCACTGCTATAAAAAACAATACTGCAAACAACCCTGGCAATCCGGTCTTAACTGCCACTTTCATATATGCATTATGTATATAGCGCGACTGTTCCGGCCATGCCAAAGTTTCAGAATTCTCGGGCTTATAACGCCCACCAAGACCAACACCAAGCAACGGAGACTGCTCAATTTTTTGAATAGCGTAGAAATTTTCTTCTTTTCGACGGCCAAATGAAGAACCCCGCTCAAGCTCCTCGCCAACACTTAGAAACCTGTCAGCAATAGCAGAAACATAATCAGGTTTAACTATTAACAAACCGCCAAAACTAATGCCACAAACCAATCCGAATACGATAATCAGTTTTGTGTAAGCAGCCTTCCGAGAGAAAAATGCCAACATCACAATACCGATAATCACACTGAGCCACATCCCTCTGCCAAATCCAACAAGAATGCCCCCCGACAGAATAGCTCCAAAAACACAAAGCAAAAATGGCCGCTTAATTTGTTCTTTCGCATACGCAGCAAATATATAAATCAGAACCCCGGTCATTAAGAACATGCCGGGCGTTGTGCTTCTCATAACCCCAGCAACACCTCCACCTGTGCTCCAAAGCTGCCGTACTTCCTGTCCGCGGCCAAAAATACTTACCCCAGAAAGCGACTGAACCATCACACCTGCAGCCAATATCAACGCCAAAATCAACAACAACACCTTGAATCGAAGAATTTTTTTCTCATTATTAATGGCCATAAAAAAGACCAACAAAAATAGCCACGTAAAATATGGTCTAAGCTCATTAAATACATCTTTAACTGGAGATGTTTTATAGAGAACAGCAATCAGCGCAGACAAAAGCGCTGATCCAACAAAAAACCCAAGCGGAAATACATAATGACGCAAGGGAGAAATTAGTATTTTAAAATTTTTATAATCTTTCAAAATCAAAATAAAAAACAAAACAGGAATACCCAAATCTTCCGGCTTTAGCTCCCCTCCCCCCAATGCCAATTTTGGCATTAATGATTCAGGAAGGACACCGAACAAAGATGCTAGCAATAACACCACCGCAAACTCTGGAAAAAACCATGCAATGATAAAAAAACAAATTGCAATAACAGCAGAAACAACAAACCACCAAGGAAATATACCTGCCACTATCCCAAAAAACACAGATATGAAATACAAAGCAACAATGCCGAAACCACCTTTCCTCGCCGGCAAAACCAGCAACGTATTGCTCAACGCATTATGTCCCATAGAATTCACGCAATTTACTCAGAAAATAATTCATAAGTACAACTAAACTCTATTATTAAAAATACGTACAGCAGTACCGACAAGCACCTTAATAAACTTATATCTAGAAAGCTGTGCCGAACAATCTTCCAATTTGAATCGTATATAAGTTGGGCTGGTACGTTTAAATATTTTGGCCGCCAATGCGCGCGCCCTTATTTCCTGTTTCCGTCGGCGCTGATAGGGTTGGATGGCGTTGAGATTTTCTATGGGAAACGGCTCTATCGCGATAGCCCCAGCATCAACGGCCTGTGATACCAGCCTTGAGCCGGTGCCTGTTCTGGCCAGCACGAGACTGCGGCCTTCGGCCTCGGCAAAATCCGGGTAGCCATCCTTGCCATGCCAAGCGTCGGCGCCGACAACGTCTGCAAATTCGCCAGTCCCATCGGCACACATTTTGCAGCGCGATTGCAGGTGGCGGTTCAGTATCGTGCCCCAGGCCGTGTTGTAATCCATAGTTTCTCGCTGGCCCCCAACTGTCTCCGCACATGCCAGCCCTGGCCATCCATCACCGCGATAGCGAAAGCCGACTACCTCGTCTGCATTCAACTTGAAACGCTGCAGTATTTCGTGCGTTCCCTTCATGCTCGGCGTACCTGCACACATGAACGACAACAGATAGGGAATGCGCTCTGCAAGTTCAGGGCGTGCCTGCACGATCTTGCGCACTGCAGCCACATCGCAAGGCTTGCCAACAAAGGCGAATCTTCCCGGTCGCGCCAGGGCGTCACGTAGCGCTGCTACAGGCGACGCTGGCGCATAGCGAGAACCTGCTGCCGCGATTACATCCTTCCGCGTGCTGCTGAAAACACTTTCATTCGTTAGCGGTTGTGTTTCAGAGGCACGGGTATGCAAGACAAAATCAATTTTTCCCGTTTCAAGGAGATGAATGAGCAGGCCGGAAAGCGCGCCGCCGGACGACCCTTTATGGCGGACATCGGCATCGGCAGCGTGGCCGGCAGCCAGCCTTGATACCGGCCCCCAAACGTGGTGATAGCTCACGCCCTTATCGAATTGCTCCGGGTGTTGAAGCGCAATGCCAGGGCAAAACTGACGGATGCTGAATTGCTCGGTTTCGTTCAGTGCCCTCAACGCAACCGGGCGCAGAAAGCCATCGCCATCCAGGCGCATTTCCACAGCGCCTTGGGTGGCGGCAAACACGCAAGCACCACAACCTGAACAGAGTCCGGCTGCGACAATTTTTTCCAAAGTCATTTCAGCCATGTTTAGCCTCAGCCAGCAGCTCGGCCAGCAGACGACGGTATTTTTCCAACCGCTGATGAGCTATTTCGTTCCCCCTCCGCGTCTCTTCCCGCAATTGTTCCCGACCAGAAAAGGCTGTTTTCATTCGGCTAACGACTTGCGCCTGCGTTTCCTTGGTGCAATCGGCTACATGGACGTAATTCATGGTGTTGAACAAGCCGGCAAACTTGCGGCTGTAGGCCATCGGCACACAGGGCACCCCTGACGAAAATGCGGCGATGCAGGCATGCATGCGTGCCCCGGTGAAGAAATCGAAGCCGGCGATATAACCCTTCGCCTCCATGGCCGAAGCAAATGGACCGGCAACGCTAACAGCCGGACAGATGCTTGCGATGCGCTGTGATGCGCGTAGATCGTCCTCAGCTTCACGTTCGGCATTGACGACATGAGGAACGAGAACGACCTCGACGTTAGGCTGTTCGAGGAAATAATCGATGAGTTCAAGAACGGTAGCTTGATAGTCAAGCGTTAAGCCAAATTGATTATTCCCGGAATATCCACCACCCCACAGCAGTCCGGAAACATTGATGCCAACGCGTATTTTTTCGCAGCTCCGTGACACGGCCTCAAACGGCAAAGCGAACGCCACATCAATGATTTCATTGACGGGCTTATTCAACTTTCTACTTTGAAAGTAGGCGGTGGACAACGCATCCCGTGAACAAACCGCCCGAGCTCTTCGCATCGCCAGATCACCCAGCCAGGCAGCGACGGGGTGCTTAAAAGGCCCGAGTGTCTGGGGACTCAGCACGAGGGGACGCCCCCCCCGGCTGGCAAGAAGCTTGGTGCCTATCAAGAACGCAAGACGCTTCCAGCCATATATATCGGAGAAACTGTCACCCTCGCCAATATCAAGAACAAGGTCACACGCCGCAAAGGCTTGGCGAAGATTTTTGTCCAGACCCAGCAGACGGCGACCATTTACTTGGCAAGCACTACTGATGCGTGGATCACCTAGGCGGATGCCTTCTCGCGTCCAGCCTATGATCGTGAACTTGACCTCAACATCGGCCATGCGCGCGGCTTGCTCAACCAAATGCATTTGCGAATAGGTCAGAGCGCCCACGCCAAGATTGGCTGAATCAACGCTATGCCAGAGCAGTCCAATATTTAGTGCTTTCATTCGAAATGTCCGATTAATTTCCCCGGCTCAAAAATTGACTCACGGCGATTTTCGAAAAACCTTGCCAAATCTTTTTTATCAAACTCCCACCATTTACTTTGTTCAATAACATTTATTATCTCTTGAGGAAAACGCATTTTCACAATTCTGGCTGGATTTCCTGCAACAACTGAATAGGCTGGAACATCTTTTGTGACAACAGCACCAGCAGCAATTACGGCACCTCGACCAACTGATTTTACCGAAGGAAGAATCGTGGCCAAATGGCCAACCCAAACATCATCTGCTATATCACACCGAAGGTAAGGAAGATTTTTCCTTATAGGAAAATCAAGCAACTCGTTGTAAAGAAACGGATGTGATGAAATGAAATCAACGCCATGGTTTCTCCGAAAAACATATGCAGTAGGTGCAAAAGAGCAGTAACGGCCAATATGAGTATTTCGACCTATTCTCGCAGGATCAAAACATCCGTATGAATACTTTCCCACGTGAATATCATAATGTTTTTCGAAAAAATCTCGCAAATATTCACTTGTAAACTCATTTCGCCTAGCAAATCTCAGAACTAAACGATCCTTGATCTTTTTAAACATATAGCCTCACAAAACCTTCGAGCCACTAAATTGCAACCAATACCGAGCATTTAATAATGCGGTCACGAGCATTGAGAAAACATACGCCATTAAGAAAAATTTGATGTCCAGCCCTTTGTGAAAAACCAGCGTGATCAACGCAGCAAAAACAGTCATCGCCACAAACTGCGTAATCACTCGCTTTGCCTGCAGGCCGGCAGAAGTAATAACAATTCCCGACCCAGCAGCCAGGTACTTGAGTCCGAGAATCAAGGCAAATAAGGGCAGAAGTTGGCCTAGACCCTGGAATTTGTTGCCAAACAGAAACGATGAGATTTGTTCAGGCATGGCAAGCATCGGGGCAGCAAACAGGCTGCCGATCCCGAGCATTGCTCCGGCAGTCAAGAATGCCGTTCGTTGAAAACGCGGGTCGCAGGACTTGGCCTGGCTTGCCAGTTTCGGAATCATGACGTTGCCGACCACCGGGGCGAGAGCAGAGACGCCTTGAATGATTTTTTGTCCGGCGGCATAAATACCGACTGCCTGCGTTCCGTACAGGGCGCGAACGACGATGACGTCGAGTTGCCCCCACGCGGTAGTCAAGGCTCCGTCGATGCCATAAGACCAGACGCGCTTGAAGGTCTGACGTGGTGCATCAGCATCGATTCCGCCAAGGGAAAGCGAGGGAATGACTCGATAGAGGACATGAATGGCCAGCGCCAAGTAAAACATTCTGGAGGCGACAAACGCCCAGGCGACAGTTGTCGGCGATCCGCCTGACCAGGCCACGGATCCAGCAATTACAAACTGCAAGGCGTTGGTGCTTGTGACGATGCCTGTTTCAGCATCGTATCTTCCAAGCGCCCGCAAGGGAGCCACGAAAAAATCGGCAAAAGAGAGTGCGGCGGCGGCAAGCAACAACGGCAGGGCAAGTTCGAGAGGGAGAACGGAAGTCCCGAGAAAGGCCCACAGTCCGGTGGCTGCAAGTACAAATATCAGCAGCAGGCTAAGCTTGGCCCAAAAGGCATTTTTGATTAGTCGAACTGCGCTACGTGGCTCCGCTCCTAGTTCCCGCAAGATGTAGCTAGCGAAGCCGAAGTCAACTATCAGCGCCAACAGTGCACTGACACTGAACACAAAACTGAACATGCCAAAATCATGCGGCCCCCAGAGACGGGCAAGCAGGACAAATATGACCAGGCCTGTCAGCAAGCGACTACCGATGGAAACGGCCGTAAAAAGAAAATTCCTTTTCACGAAAGAGCCAAACTACCAAGGGGCGCAACAATGCAATCGCGGTTAGAAAACTTCCTCGCTCGCTCCGCCCCACCGCCGAATGCAAAATACATACGTAGTGCACATACCTTCCCTGACAGATTGCCATTTTTCACAGCCATCGGCCTCAGCGTTTACCCAAACCACCAACAAGAAACGGAACGTCCTCGGGCTTGAGCGCCAGAAGAAGATCACGGATAAAGCGATCCTGAACCTCATATGAAAGGTTTGAATCGGCACCTATAGTGGAGGTGCGAAAGAGCAGACCATCGGCAAACTTGCCTGAAATCCCTTGCTTAACGACTGCGATTTTTTGCCCTATCCATCCCTCGGCCAAGCTGTCACCAACCCTTATCCAATAGGTAATTGGTTCGCTTCGTCGCGCCTGAACCGCCAATAGTCTTCTGACTGGAACAACGCCGATGGCGGTGTCGATCTGACTTTTGTCGCTTTGGCTAACTTGAAATCCCTGTGCTGGGTAGCAAACCTCTGGGCGGTGCACTTGGGACTGCTTGGACTGAATACCGCCATAAGCAATCGACAACATGACGACCTGCCCACTCTTTGAATCGAGATAGGACCGATCAAGTGTTTGCGAGTAAATGGAGTCCAGTAGTTCTTGCTGTTGTGGATTTATGAGCGTTACTTCAGAGCGACTTAATGTCGACCAAGTTGAAAATGTCTGAGGAATGATTCGTTTAAGGTCAATTGTCTGCAATTGTTCGCTGGTTGGCAGGGCTGGTTTCAGAGCAATGGCCATCCCGGCCGCAGCCAGCATGACGAAAAGCAAGATGAGATTACGCAACGGAAGTTTCATGCTCGCACCTTGTTCCCGACAGTCTGCCCGCGCCAGCGCTTTTCTCCCAGCTGGAGCAGCGAATCGACCCCCATGATGATCAGCAGCGCCGTAATGAACAGCACCATGCCGGCAAAGCCATGCAGGAAGCCTTGGCCGGCTTCGTCGCCAAAATGGTAGGTGATGAGCGTGAGCACCATGACGCGGATGACGTTGGCGGTGAAGGAGATGGGGATGATCAAAATGGCCAGGGCGACGTTGCGGAACAGCGAGTCGTGGCGAACGATGTTGAGGTAGAGCAGGCCGAGGGCTTCGAGGGTGAACAGGGTTTGCAGGCCGGCGCAGGCGTCGGCGACGAGGAGTTTGTATTGGCCGATCTGCAGGATGACGCCGCTACG